>JAFCZU010000014.1 GCA_019314185.1 Deltaproteobacteria bacterium
TTAGATTTATCTGTTTTTTAAATTACGTAACGCCAGATTGCAAGATTTTTCATTGGTAAGAAAAAATAACGAGAACCTCAGCAAAACAGGTTTTAATTATCTACCGAAAATTATTGCAAGTTGATTGCAACTCTTGCTATTAACAACTTGTTATGATTTTTTATATAAAGTACTCAAGTTTCGCACCCTTTAATTTAGCCAAAGCGTTAGACGGCAAGGGCTAAAAATAAATTTTAAGGCGAAATATACTACCTGTGGTTTTTACAACGGCGCCAATCAATTAATATAAGATTGATGCTTAATACATCATTAAATTAAATATGTTATTTTCAACCCTTACCGTCTTGATATTGATAGAAATCAAGGGTGCGAAACTTGAGTAAAGTATTTAGAGAATATTTTTCGGAGGTATTAAATAGATAATGGAAGAAAAGTACAATCCTGAAAACATTGAATCAAAGTGGCAAATCCGTTGGGATAAGAACAAGCTTTTTAATGTCAAAGAAGATTCCGACAAAGCAAAATATTATCTGCTCGAAATGTTTCCATATCCTTCCGGGAACATACACATGGGCCATGTCAGAAATTATACAATAGGCGACGTGATCGCAAGGTATAAAAGGATGCAGGGTTTTAATGTTCTGCATCCCATGGGTTGGGATGCTTTTGGTATGCCTGCTGAAAATGCTGCTATTGCGAATAAAACCCACCCTGCCAAATGGACATATAATAATATTAAACATATGCGTTCCCAACTCAAACGTATCGGTTTCAGCTACGACTGGGACAGGGAAATTGCCACCTGCAGACCGGAATATTACAAATGGGAACAGTGGCTTTTTTTAAAAATGTATCAAAAGAGAATGGTGTACAGGAAAGAATCCTTTGTTAACTGGTGTGATACATGCCTGACCGTTCTGGCAAATGAACAGGTAGAAGCAGGCATGTGCTGGAGATGCGGCAAGCCGGTTCGCCAGAAAAAGCTCCGGCAATGGTTTTTCCGCATCACGGATTATGCTGAAGACCTGCTTTTATATTGTGACAAGCTTCCAGGCTGGCCGGATAAAGTCATCACAATGCAGAAAAACTGGATAGGCAAGAGTGTCGGCGCTGAAATCAGGTTTCCCATTGAAAACCCTCCGGATAATGAAAACAAGTTTATATCTGTCTTTACAACCCGCCAGGATACTGTTTTCGGAGCCACCTTCATGTGCCTTGCTCCTGAACATCCGCTTGTAACCATGCTTTCAAAAGGTAAGCCCCAGGAAAATCAGGTTAAAGAATTTATTGAGCGGATGTCAATGCAGGACAGATCTAACAGGGCTGTCGAAGATTATGAAAAGGAAGGCGAGTTTACAGGCGCTTATTGTATAAACCCCTTGAGCAACAAACGGATGCCGATTTATACAGCCAACTTTGCCCTTATGGAATACGGCACAGGAGCTGTCATGTCGGTGCCTGCCCACGATCAGCGTGATTTTGATTTCGCAAAGAAATATGGACTGGATATAGTTGTAGTTGTCCAGCCTCCTAACGAAACGCTTGATGCTGCCGGCATGACCGAAGCTTTTACAAATCAGGGAATCATGATCAATTCAGGCCGGTTTGACGGTCTGGAGAATAAAAAGGCTCTTGAAGAAATCGCTTCTTTTCTCGAACAAAATGGTCTTGGCGGGAAAACAATAAGTTTCAGATTAAGGGACTGGGGTATTTCAAGACAGCGATACTGGGGAGCGCCTGTTCCGATAATTTATTGCAATAAATGTGGTATTGTGCCCGTGCCGGAAAAGGATCTTCCAATTGTACTTCCTGAAAATGCGGATCTTCTTGAAGGCGGGAAGTCTCCAATTCCAACGCTCGATTATTTTGCGAAAACGAAGTGTCCAAAATGCGGAAATCCCGACGCAAAAAGAGAAACAGATACAATGGATACGTTTGTTGAATCTTCATGGTATTTTGAACGATACTGCAGCCCGGCTTGTAACACGGAAATGTTTGACAAAAACGCGGTAAATTACTGGATGCCTGTTGATCAATATATCGGCGGTGTAGAACATGCTATTTTACATCTTCTTTATTCCCGATATTTTACACGCGTCCTGAAAGACCTGGGATTAATTGACTACAAGGAACCTTTTACCAGAATGCTTACACAGGGGATGGTCTGCAAAGAAACTGTTTCATGCCCTGACCACGGATTTCTTCTGCCGGATGATGTGGAAATCGCCGGTTCTGAACAGTTTTGCAAAAAATGCGGTAAAAAAGTTATGGTGGGCCGCGTGGAAAAGATGTCCAAATCAAAAAAGAACGTAATAGATCCCAACATACTGCTTGATCAATATGGGGCCGATGTTACCAGACTTTTTTGCCTGTTTGCGGCTCCTCCTGAAAGAGACCTGGAATGGAGCGACCAGGGGGTTGAAGGCAGCTATCGTTTTCTGAATCGAGTATGGAACCTTTCTGTAAAATGGGTGGAGATAATAAAGGATGCTGAACCATTTAAAGGCAGCCCAGACCAACTTGACGGCACTGTTCGGGATTTATACAAAAAAACGCATCAGACAATCAAAAAGGTTACAATAGATATTGATGAAAGATTCCACTTTAATACCGTCATAAGTGCTGTTATGGAACTTGTTAATGCCATGTACGGAATAAGCCTGGAAGGAAAAAGCTCTAACGCGGCAGGAGTGATGAGATTTTCCATGGAATCCGTTATACTCCTGTTATCTCCGATTATTCCCCATTTAGCTGAAGAACTGTGGGAAATCCTGGGGCACAAGTCAAGCATTCTTTTGTCGTCATGGCCCACATTCAGAGAGGATGCTCTTTTAAAAGATGAACTTGAAATAGTTGTACAGGTAAATGGCAAGCTCAGAAGCAGATTTAGCATCAATGCTGATGCAGATGATGATACCATAAAAGAGATGGCTCTTTCAGATGAACGCGCAATGAAATTCATTAATGGCAAACCTGTCAAAAGAGTGATTGTTGTTAAGAAAAAACTTGTAAATATCGTTGTGTAACCTGCGTTAAGCGATTAGCTGTTAGCAATTAGCCGTTAGCTCTTATTCGAATATACATTCAAATAATTATTTGTTAATCACTTGTCGGGCAAAATATTATTATTTGATAACATCTTGATATGATTTGACTAATAGCTAAAAACTAATGGCTAATTGCTCTTTGTAGGTATAAGGAGGAAAATGTTTTTCAAAGGAAAAATAATTTGGATTATCTTTGCAATATTGTGGTTTTTGGCTTTTTTTTCGGCCTGCGGGTACAAGTTCACAGGCGGAGGAAGTCTTCCGCATGGAATCAAAACTGTTTACATAGTAATGCTTGAAAACCACACTTCTGAAACCGGAGCAGAAAATATATTTACAAACGATCTCATCTATGAATTTACAAAAAACAATGCGGTGGCAAGCAAAGACCAGGCTGATGCTTATCTTTCAGGGGTAATCAAATCAATGAGTATTGAAACGATCTCTCACGCAGGAACGCAGACCTCCCTTGAAAGACGAGTTAAAATGGCGGTTGATTTGAAACTGACAGATACAAACGGCAAGGTGATATGGATCGGAAAAGATGTTTCTGAAGACAAAGAATATGATGTAATATCTGATAAGCTGGCAACAGAACAAAACAGACGGGATGCAATTTCAGCTCTTTCGAAAAGGCTTGCAGAAAAAGTTCATAATCGTTTAACAGAAGATTTTTAACTTAATTCTTAGCCACAGACATGTCCACCTTCTGGAAGATTCACCACAGTACCATCTACTATAGCTACAAGCACGGAGAAACTTTTGAAAAATGGTATCCGCTCAGGACTTGAAACTTGAAATTGGAAAGTAGAAATTCGGGGAAAGATGAAACGAGTTTACGAGTTGGATGTTTACAAAATAGCAGAAGCGTTATCAAATATGGTCTGGCACGACTTTGATAAAAGGAACAAAATTGAATACGTTCATCAACAATACAAAAGCACGAAGGTCAAATTTCCAATTTCTATTTTCTAATTTCAATGTTCCGTAAACGCTTACAAAAAATATCTCCCGCTCTTACCGCTAACGGGAGACAAAAATAGAACATTTTGTAAAGCTCTTAATCTTAAATTGTATTAATAAGGGTGGAAAGCCGTGATATTTTTCGTGAAGCGGTTTTTTTGTGGATAATGCCCTTTCTCGCTGCTTTGTCAATTAAAGATTTTGTTGTATTAAGCATACTCAAAACCTCTTTATCTTTTTCGTTTGCAGCAAGACGAATGTTTTTAACGATGTTCTTTACTTTTGTTTTTATAACCTTGTTACGATTAAGCCTTTGTATGTTCTGTTCTGCCCGTTTTAATGCTGATTTATGATTAGCCAAATTAATTAACTCCTTTTATTATAATTTCATAAAATTTATTAAATAAATAATTGCAAAATATATGTCAAGATAATTTTGATGGCATCGTAAAAAATCGAACAATCACCTCCATTTTCTGATTTTTCATAAAACATTCTGCCAAAAGGACAATTTTTGATAATTATTGCATTTATATGTTGTACGTGATAAACAAATTGATTATATTAGAAATATATCTTTATAAAAGTTCAAAGAAGAAGTGAGGTGACTATGCAAGAATATATTATTCATCCGCTAGCGGTTGGCATTAATGAAACAGACCAGGGGGTCATGACTTATCTTCGTGATTATGGAAAAAGAATTCTTCTTCCAATTTATGTTTTTTACATAAATGGAGGGGATAAAAATATTCTTGTTGATACAGGGCTTGAACAGTTTGTTGTGCCTGATGGAGCAAGGGAAAAGTGTGGATATGAAATATTTGAATTTGAAGAAGCCCTTGCAACCTTGGGGTTAAAACCTGAAGATATTGATGTGATCATTCATACGCATCTTCATAATGATCACTGCGAAAATGATTATAAATGCATAAATGCAGATGTGTATGTTCAAAAGACTGAACTTGAATTTTTCAAAAACCCTCATCCGATTGATCACAGGTATTATTCAGATGTGCTTGATGGCGTCAATGTAATTGAAGTGGATGGCGATGCAAATATATTTGACGGAATCGATCTGATTTTTACGCCCGGCCATAGTGTTGGAGGACAGTCAGTCGCAATCAACACATCAAAAGGAAAGGCTATTATTACCGGCTTTTGCTGCAATGATAAAAATTTTCCGGCAGCAGGACCGGCTATTGCTTCCGGTGTGCATATTAATGTGATAGAAGCTTATGATTCCGCCCAGAAGATAAAGGAGATGGCAGACATACTGATTCCTTTGCACGATCTTTCCATAGGAAGGGCAAAGTCTATTCCTTGAGAGAACCCAGCACCTCTTCTGCTGCTTTTATTGTTGTATCAATATGATCTGTGCTGTGCGCCGATGAAATAAAAATTGCTTCAAACTGGGATGGAGCAAGATAAATCCCTTTTTCGAGCATGCCCTTATAAAAGGCTGAAAACATATCAAGATCACTTGTTTTGGCATCATCAAAGTTTTTCACATCTTTATCTGTGAAAAAAAGCCCCATCATTGAACCCACCCTGTTTATGTTTGCTTTTATTCCTGCTATCTGAGCGGATTTTTTAAGACCGGTGGCAAGCTGGCCTGCCTTTTTATCGAGAGACTCATAAAACCCGGATTTTTTTAGTTGTTTAAGAGTTGCAATGCCTGCGGCCATGGCAAGAGGATTGCCTGAAAGAGTCCCTGCCTGATATACCGGCCCCTGTGGAGCTATATGTTCCATGATTTCACGTTTGCCCCCATAAGCGCCGACAGGCAACCCACCTCCAATGATTTTGCCAAGGCATGTAATGTCCGGTGAAATTCCGTAAAGAGATTGAGCACACCCGTATGCCACTCTGAAACCGCTCATAACTTCATCAAATATGAGCAGGCTGCCGTTTTTTTCGGTCAGCTCTCTTAAAATTTTTAGAAAACCGTCAACAGGCGGCACCAGCCCCATGTTCCCTGCAACAGGTTCAACTATTATACAGGCAATCTTGTCGCCTTCTTTATCCATAACGTTTTTCACACAGTCGATATCATTATATGGCAGAGACATAGTATGCTTAACAAAAGATTTTGGCACGCCCGGGCTTCCCGGAATACCCAAAGTAGCAACACCTGATCCAGCCTCAACAAGCAGAGAATCTGCATGACCATGATAGCACCCGTCAAATTTGATTATCTTGTCTCTACCGGTTACTCCCCTGGCAAGCCGTATTGCGCTCATTGTCGCTTCTGTGCCCGAATTTACCATTCTGACCATATCTATTGAAGAAACGGCATCTATGACCATTTCTGCTAATTTGATTTCCAGGTCAATGGGCGCCCCAAAACTTGTTCCCCGATTCAAAGCAGATGTAAGAGCCCTGATAACCGATGGGTGTCTGTGACCAAGTATCATGGGCCCCCATGAACCGATATAGTCTATATATTTATTACCATCCGCATCAATAAGTATACATCCGTCAGCATTGCTGATAAAAACCGGTTTTGTTCCAACAGATTTGCATGCGCGTACAGGACTATTTACTCCGCCTGGAATAAGTTTTAAAGCTCGATCAAAAAGTTTGTTTGAGTTGTCATGATTCATAGTTTGAGTATCCTTTTGAATAGTAATCGATAAATAAGCCGTCTTTTCCCTGAACAACTATAACGCATTCAACACCATTGAGGCTGTTAATCAGTTTGAGCCCTTTCATAGCGTCCATAACCACAACTGCAGTTGCAAGCCCATCAGCAAACACACATGTATCTGCAATGATTGAAACACTTACAACACTGTTTGAAACAGGATATCCTGTTTTTGGATTTAAAATGTGGGAATATCTCTTTCCATCAATTTCAAAAAAGTTTCTGTAATCACCGCTTGTCGCAAGAGCTTTGTCATGTAATTCTACTATCTTATATGCCTGATCAAAAGAAGAGTTTTTTTGAGGCCTGTTAATACCTACTTTCCACTTTTTACCGTCATTTCTAAAGCCCACTGCATAAACCTCACCTCCGATCTCAACAAGAAAATTATTTATTCCCTCTTTTTTTATAAGATCTGCGATTTGATCAACAGCATATCCCTTTGCAACAGAAGCAAGGTCAACACTTATACATGTTTTTCTTTTTGCAAAATATCTGTTTTTAGATATTTCAATATGACAAAAACCTGTATTAGATAAAAGCCTGTCTATTTCTTCTTTTTTGGGGATAATCCTTTTCTGCTCTTTTTTACCAAAACCCCACAAATTTACAAGAGGCATTACAGTGCCATCCCATGCCCCGTCTGTCAGTTTGTACAAACTTTCCGCAATTGTCATAACACGAAAAAAATCATCTGAAGCATAAAATTTATCTCCGAGATTGCTCAAAGCATTAAACCTGCTGATTTCACTGTCTTTTATAAAAATTGACATGCTCTGGTTTATTTCATCAAGCCGTTTATTGATCTTATTTTCGAGCATTCCCGAATTTTGTGCGTGTTCAGCAACAATCTTTATATTATAAGTTGTGCTCATTGTTTTCCCTGAAATCAGTATCTCTTTGGCCGAAACTAATCCGGCAAAGAATAAAATACATATAATCAGACAGCCTGATTTCATTATTTTTCGTAACATTTTAGCATATCCTCGGCAACTTTTCTACTACAAGCATACCTACAATTCTGCTGCCGCCGACGCGGGTTTGCATGAATACTTTGCCTGGCGAATCTGAAACAACTTCTCCAATAATAGACGCATCTTTACCATATTTATCCTTTTTCATGACTGACAGGACATTTTCCGCATCATCCTGCCCGACAAAAGCAATAAGCTTTCCTTTATTTGCAATACCGTCATCAAGTTGTGAAAAAATAGAATTATTAAATACGGAAAGCATGATATCTATGTTGCACAGGATGCTGTTTACAAAATATAAGCAAATGATTTCGCTGTAAAAATATTATTTTCAACCCTTACTGTCTTAATATTGTTAAAAATCAATGGTGCAAAACTTAAGACTTTAGTCTAAAACAGAAACCCTGCCGCTAACGAAAGAACCGTGAACCGTGAACCGTGAACCTGAGTACTTATAATTTTTCTTGACATAACATTACTTTACTATTAAATTCAAGGTTTTTTTAATATATCAATATTTATTGGGATTTATTGGGAAATTATGTTTGACAATTTAACTGATAAACTTACCGTAGCTTTTAAAAAGCTTAAAGGCCACGGAAAATTAACGGAAAAAAATATTGAGGATGGCTTAAAAGAAGTTCGCATGGCTCTTCTTGAAGCCGATGTCCACTATAAGGTTGTAAAAAAACTTATTGTTGATATAAAGAAACGGGCTATTGGGCAGGAGGTTATGGCAAGCCTTACTCCTGGTCAGCAACTCGTGAAAATAGTTAATAATGAGTTGACCCGGCTTATGGGATCCCGCAATGAGGATCTATGTCTTTCCGGTTCACATCCGGTGCCTGTTATGCTGGTTGGCCTGCAGGGATCCGGAAAAACAACAACTGCCGGCAAACTTTCTGTTTTGCTGAGGAAAAAAGGAAAAAAACCTTACCTTGTTCCGGCAGATGTTTATCGTCCGGCAGCCATTGAGCAGCTGACAAAATTAGGCCAGCAACTGTCTGTACCTGTATTTCCGTCAAACATGGAAATGGATCCTGTTCAAATTTGTCAGGAAGCACTGGTTTCTGCTCATCAAGAAGGATGCGATACTCTGATTATCGATACAGCCGGGCGTTTGCATATTGATGAAGAGTTAATGACCGAGCTTTGTCGTATAAAGGATGCAGTAAAACCTTCCGACATACTGCTTGTGGCTGATGCTATGACTGGCCAGGATGCTGTAAATATTGCCAGTGCGTTTGACAAAGCCCTCGATATAGGCGGCGTTGTCTTAACAAAAATGGATGGTGATGCACGTGGTGGAGCAGCCATTTCCATAAAGTCGATAACAGGGAAACCGATTAAATTTATCGGTGTTGGCGAAAAGTTGAGTGAACTGGAGATTTTTCATCCAGACAGGATGTCGTCACAAATACTTGGTATGGGAGACGTCCTGACAATTATTGAAAAAGCCCAGTCCATGGTTGACGAAAAAAAAGCGGCTGAACTTCAAAAAAAGCTTAAACAAAATCAGTTTACTTTAGACGATTTTCGTGATCAGATGGTAAAAATACGTAAGATGGGTTCATTGAATGATCTTCTAAGCATGATCCCAGGTGTCGGCAAAAGTAAACAAATGAAAAATTTAAAGGTTGATGAAAAAGAGTTTGTCAGGATCGAAGCCATTATAAATTCGATGACACCTCAAGAACGACAACAATATACTATAATAAACGGAAAACGCAGGAAAAGGATTGCCAAAGGAAGCGGAACCAGTGTACAGGATATTAACAAATTGTTAAAAAATTACACTCAGGTTATGAAAATGATTAAGAAATTCAGCAAAGGCGGTATGCGCGGAATCAGCCGAAGCATGCTGCCCTTTTAAGGAGAAAAAAATGTCAGTAAAAATCAGATTAGCAAGATACGGCTCAAAAAAAAGACCCTGCTATAGAATCGTTGTTGCAGACAGCGAAAGCCCAAGAGACGGAAGATTCCTTGAAACTGTCGGCACATATAGCCCACTGCTTGATCCAGCCGGTGTTTCACTCAAGGAAGAAAGAATCAATTACTGGATAGATAAGGGAGCTATTCCTACTGACACGGTTAGAAGTCTTTTGAAAAAAAAGGTTTAATCGCAAAACCTGCATAGTTACCCCTAACCCTTAACTGTGAACAAAGGAGATGGAGCTATGAAAGATCTGATAAAATATATTGCACAAGCACTGGTTGATAATCCGGAACAGGTAGAGGTTTCAGAGGTAGAGGGTAATCAGACTTCAGTATTAGAGCTCAAAGTTGCAAAAGAAGATCTTGGAAAGGTTATCGGAAAGCAGGGCAGAACCGCGCGGGCAATGAGAACCATATTAAGCGCCTCTTCTGCCAAGATAAAAAAACGCACTGTCCTTGAAATCATAGAATAATATTGTGGAGGAAAACAACTTTCTCCTTATTGGAAAAATCGTTAGCGTCCATGGTCTTAAGGGAACTGTAAAGGTCTCTTCTTATGCCGAGTCTTTGTCTGTTTTTAAGCCTGGTGATTTAATTCTTGTAAGAGATAGTAAAAACCGGGATAAAACCTATGTGATACAATGGGTTAAACCTCATACTAAAACTATTCTTTTATCTCTTAAAGGGGTGAATGATTGGAACATGGCTAAAGCGCTTGTCGGTTCCGGTCTTTTTATTGAAAAAAGAAAACTTCCGGAACCTGAAAACGGGTCTTATTACTGGTCAGATATTATCGGTCTTTCTGTTTATTCAATTGATGGAAAATACATGGGTCGTGTTGAATCGATAATCCATACCGGGAGCAATGATGTATATGTGTTAAAAAACGGGGATAAAGAAACGCTTGTCCCCGCAATTAAATCAGTAGTTTTAGAAATCAATCCAAAGCAAAAAATAATGCGGGTTGATTTACCTGAAGGATTATAAAGCAGGATTTTTACCAAATGATTGATTTTACCGTTTTGACTATTTTCCCGGAAATGTTTTCTTTGCTGTGGGATTACGGAATTATAAAACGGGCAATCGATCGAAATATAATTTCTGCTTCAGCAATAAATATTAGAGATTTTGCAGAAGGCAGGCATCGTGTTACAGATGACAGGCCTTATGGCGGTGGTTGCGGCATGGTCATGAAACCGGAGCCTCTGGCAGGAGCTATTCGAGCAGCCCAAAAAAAGGCTCCTTCTTCAAAAACAATTCTGCTTTCGCCCCAGGGCAGGGTTTTTGATCAGAATGTGGCTCATGAACTTGCATCTTTTGACGGTCTTATTCTTGTTTGCGGTCGGTATGAAGGTGTGGATGAACGTGTTTGTTATAATCTTATAGACGACGAGATCTCAATAGGCGATTATGTGCTGACAGGCGGGGAACTGCCGGCCATGGTTATAATTGATGCTGTAACAAGACTTATACCTGACGCGCTCGGCGGTGTTGATTCAGCGGAAAAAGACTCATTTTCAGACGGTCTTTTAGAGCATCCGCACTATACAAGGCCCCGAATTTTTGAAGGAGCCAATGTTCCTGATGTTCTATTATCGGGCAACCACAAAGAAATCGAAAAGTGGAGGCTTGAACAATCGCTGATAAATACCTTTTTGAAAAGAAAAATACTGTTAGAAAAAAAAGCTCTAAGCAAACAGGAAGTTGATATACTGGAAAAGTGGTGTCTCGAAATTGAAAAAATCATACGCTCCCAATCTTTACATAGCTCTGACTCATTATCCAGTAGTCAATAAAAACGGCAGTACAATAGCTTCTGCCGTAACCAACCTTGATTTGCACGATATAGCAAGAGCTGCAAAAACCTATGGTGTGCGATCATTTTATGTAGTTACTCCGCTTCTGGATCAAAAAGAACTTGTTGAAAAGATTGTTTCACATTGGATAGAGGGAGTGGGTTCAACATATAATCCAAACAGGAAAGAAGCCCTTGAGTTAATCAGAATAAAAAATTCTCTGGATGAGGTTGTTGACAATATTTGTAAAAACGGTGAAGGTTCACCAAAGATCGTTGTTACTTGCGCCAGAGATAGTCATCACAATATAGATTTTGAAAAGTTTCGTGGAATGCTTAAAAGCGGCAGGCCATATCTATTAGTTTTTGGCACAGCATGGGGCTTGTCGGAAGATTTTATTGCCGGCGCTGATTTGATACTTGAGCCGGTTAAGGGTAATACAGGCTATAATCACCTGTCGGTTCGATCGGCAGCAGCTATTATATTGGATAGATTGATGGGAAATTGAGGGATTGAGGGATTAAAATCAGTAAAATACCTTCAATTCCTGAATTCGCAATTCCTAAATTATGAATTACAATTGAGGATATTATTATGCAAACAATAAGACAGTTAGAAAAAGAAATGATGCGGCTTGATATGCCGAATTTTGTTTCAGGAGATACAGTTAAGGTTTATGTAAAGATAAAGGAAGGCGAAAAAGAACGTATTCAGGTTTTTCAGGGAGTTGTTATAAGCAAATGCAAGAGCAAAACTATGACCACATTTACTGTACGAAAAGTATCGTATGGTATAGGCGTTGAGCGTATATTTCAGTTGCATTCTCCTATTATCGACAAAATCGAAATTGTATCCAGGGGTCGTGTTCGTCGTGCAAAAATTTATTATCTGCGCAATCTGAGAGGCAAGGCAGCAAGGATAAAGGAACGCCGTTACATCTAAGAGACCTTTGCAAAACGCCCCCTTTTGCCCGATTACTGCGTCAGACAAAAATTTCAATCCTCGAAATATTCAATATATTCCTGTGGTAGAAATTTCAGTCTTCCTTGTACTCGAACAAAATTGAACCTTTTTCAAAGGTTTCCTAACGTGGCAACAAACCTGTGGTCATTTGAAACAAAAAATTTTGCAAAAGGCTTTTCTAAAATTGCCGGCATTGACGAAGCCGGCAGAGGGCCTTTGGCCGGTCCTGTTGTTTCTGCGGCAGTTATATTGCCTGTTGCTTTCCCTGTTTCCGGTATATGCGATTCAAAAAAATTAACACCAAAAAAACGCTCATATTTATACAAAACGATCTACGAGCATGCGATTTCCATAGGTATAGGAATAGTTGACTCAATAGAAATAGATCGTATCAATATCCTGCAGGCAGCGCTCCTTTCCATGGCAATATCTGTTGATAATCTTAAACCTCAGCCGGATTATCTTATTATTGACGGACAATTTCGAATATCTTCAAATCTGCCGCAAGAACCGATTATCAGGGGTGATTCACTTAGCATCTCCATTGCCGCTGCTTCAATTATTGCCAAGGTAACAAGAGACAGGCTGATGGAAAGATATCATATCGATTATCCGGAGTTTGGATTTGCCAGGCACAAGGGATACCCGACCAAGGCTCATAAAGAAGCTATCATGAAGTTCGGCCCTTGCCCAATTCACAGGCGCAGTTTCAAGGGGATAACACCTTTCGTACCTTTTTGCTAAGTTCAGCAATTGTAAAGGGTTTATGAATGAAGCCGTTAACACCTGCACGTAAAATTTCTTGAACAACGGCATCCTCGCTAAACCCGCTGGATAGAATAGCTTTGATGTCAGGGTCTATCTTTTTGAGTTCCGAATAAGTCTTTTCCCCACCCATTATCGGCATTATCATGTCGATAATTACAAGGTCTATATCATCACTATGTTCACGATATAAATTTAAGGCGCTTTCTCCATTGTCGGCTAACAATATATTATAGCCCAGAGATTCTAACACTTCCTGAAGCATGGTGCGTATAATTTCCTCATCATCTACGACCAATATGGTCTCCTGCCCCTTTTCCGTGCTTTCATCTGGAATTTTTAGTTTCTCTTCTACCAATTTTTTCGTAAGCTGAGGGAAATATATATTGAAGATAGTACCCTTGCCTGGTTCACTATAAACATTAATGTAGCCGCCGTGGTTTTTTACAATACCGTAAACCATTGACATACCAAGCCCCGTTCCCTTGTCTTTGTCTTTTGTGGTAAAGAATGGTTCAAATATCTTCGAGAGGGTCTCTTTGTCCATCCCATGTCCGGTATCGGAAACAGTTATATGTATATAATTCCCTGGCTTAGCTCCAGGATGGGCAGCGCTAAATGCTTTGTCCAAACAGATCAATTTTGTTTCAATTTGCAGTTTCCCGCCATTGGGCATGGCATCTACCGCATTAACGCATATATTCATAATAGTCTGCTCGATCTGTGTGGGGTCACCTCCAATGCAGGGGATATTATCTGCCATTGAACAGCTTATCTCTATATTTTTATTGGTGGTACTTTCAAGGATATTCAGAACATTACGTATGCTGTCATTGATGTTTACCGGCGCTATTTCATATTTTCCTTTTCTTGAGAAAGCGAGCAGCTGGTTGGTGAGAGTTGCGGCGCGTTCACCTGCCTTTTCAATAAATTCTACATACTTATATATAGCGTCTGTCGGGTTCAGGTTCATTTTTATGATAGATGCATATCCTAACATTCCGCCAAGGAGATTGTTGAAATCGTGCGCAATGCCGCCTGCCATAGTGCCTATAGATTCCATTTTTTGTGCCTGCTGAATTTGCGCTGAGAGGTTTTGTCTTTTAGTAATATCCCTGAAATCTTCAATTATACCTGTTAATGTGCCATCTGCTGCTTTAAAAGGCATAGATGCAACAATACAGGGAATTTTCCTGCCGTCAGGACGAATTCTCATAGATTCGTATTCTATTCTTTCCTCTCCGGACATGATTCTTCGCAAAGAACAATCTGGTGTATGGCATCGGGCTGCTTTAAAAATGTCGTAGCATTTCTTGCCGATAATATCTTTTCTTGAAATTCCTACCATAGCGGCAAGTGTTTCGTTTGCGCGTATGATATTAAAATTTTTATCAATAACACGCATTCCGTCTGCAGCGCTGTGGAATATCTGATCCACTTCTGCTTTTGCGGCAAGCAGGGCATCTTCTGTCTGCTTTCGTTTAGTAATGTCCACATTGACTTCAGCAAATACCGTTTCATCGTTTTTGTCTTTATAAGGGACAGTTATAACCTGTCTGTACTTTTTGTCTTTAGGGTTATACCCCTCTGCAACCGTGGTGAGTCCGGTTTTAAGCGATTGTGTAACACCACAATCCTGACAGGGGCTGTTTTTCCCCTTAAAATATTCGTAACACTTGCGCCCTGTTGGATCTCCATAGATTTTTTCCCATGAATCGTTTACATATCTGATGTTGTGCCGGCTGTCTATAATATCCACGCCGGTGTTGGTTTTGTTGAGAATCATTTCGAGGAGGCGTTTGGTTTGCTGCAGCTCAGCGGTTCGATCTTGAACCTTTTTTCCCAGGGTTTGATAAGAATTCTGCAGTTTGTCGGACATCCGGTTAAATTCATTAGCCAACTGTTCGATTTCATCGCCGGTTTTTATGCTCAGCCTGTGGTCAAGGTTGCCGTTTCCTATAATTTCTGCGCCATCATGCAGCAGGTGTATGGGATTTGTAATACGATTTGCCAGTTTAATGCTGACAAAAATAATAATAGCGGCAGCGGCTGTTGTGACAAGGATTAGAATTGTTATGATACGATAAAGAGCTGAAAGCGCTTCGCTCTTGCTTTCGTGTAGCATAATATACCAGTTCTTTTTTCCAAAACTGTCAGATCCTATCTCGCTGGTTATGGCAAGAGGAGCAGAGGCGCTGATGACTTTTTCCCCGTAGTGTTCTGACAAACCGATGTACCAGGAAGGATGCGGCTTTAGCATTTTTGCGGCCGAGTTGGACGGAATTTTTCCCGCGTTAAAAACGCAGACGGTGTTGCTTTTTTCCCCTTCTATCAATATTTTGCCGTTGCTGTCTATTAGATGGGCATGGCCGGTTTTTCCGATTTCAAGGTCCAGTATGCCTTTGAAAATCTCTTTTGCGTTTAATACCATCTTGATTACACCAATGGCATGGTGGTTAGATTTATCCATAACAGGTATGGAAATGTTTAAGGAATAGATGTTGGCGCTTTTGTCAAAACAGATGTCATCAACATATGTTGCTCCCCGTCCTCCATTAAATGCCTTGATCCACCACTCTTCATCTTTCTGGTAATAATCGGATGTTTTTCCTGTACCGGCAATCAGGGCTCCATGGATGTCTGTTGCTATGATTTCAGCATATTTTTTCGGAGCAGAAGCTTGATGGATCTTGAGCTTGTTGGCCAGACTGTTTTCAAGGTATGATTTAATCAGGACATCATTTTCGGAGGTTTCGATCCAGAAGGAATCCATCTGTTTCAGCTCCGGTTCGATTTCTGCGTCGATTTTGCCGGGATATCGCATGTTGGCTTTTTGGATTTCTTCTCGAATATCGATTCTTGCGGTCCCTAATCGTTTTGCCATTTCAATTTCCAATCTAAGCATTACATCTAATTTATTAGACATCTGAACGGCGATGTGTTGAAATTTATTTCCGATGGAATTGGTCAGGATTTTTGAGAAGTACGAGATGCTGATTGCAGAAACAATAACAACAGGGACAAGACCTACCAGCAGGAAAACTAAAATGAGTTTTCCTCGCATACCAGGATGTTGCAGTTTTTTATAATGTGTTTTCAGCATAAATAAAACTTATAAAACAGGTTAAGATACAAAACAATCACATTGTTTTGTATCTACTTGGTTACATATTTTCAGCTATTGTAACAACTCTATCTCCAAGCATGTTCACATAACTCCCCATTTCATTGTCGTACCAGCCATATATAACAGCTTGAGTTATTGGTATCCTGATAACCGTCTCTTCTGCGAGCGACAAGATGTCTTTTCCTAATCCAGCTACTTTTTTTAGATCTATAGTTACGTTTGCCGTACGGGTATGGGTCTCATGTCCCTCGATAACGGTTGCGACAAGAGGCATGCCGATAATATCTTCTGAAACATTTTGTTTGTCTGTATATATAAGATATTTATTAGAGGCAGTAGATGCTGCCTGTTTGTATATATTGTTTATTACATCTCTTCTGATCAATTCTCCGGACAATTCATCCTGAAGATTCAATACAAGAATAATCAGAGAGCCTGTGGTGGTAGGAATTCTAACCGACTCTGCGATGAATCCGATCTGTTCCATTTCCGGGATAACAAGCCTGAGAGTGTTGGCAGCGCCGGTTGAAGTAAGAATAATGTTGTTTAATATACTCCTGCTTTTTCTCAAATCTGTTGCCCCTGTTTTAGGCATTCTGTCCAGAACCTGCTGTGACCCTGTAACGGCATGAACAGTAGCCATTGAAGCAGCCAGTATTTTCTTGGACCCGAAGAAATTGATAAGAGGTTTCATCATGTGGGCAAGGCAGGTAGTTGTGCAGGATGCATTTGATATAATTTTATGACGCCTGGGATCATAGTCGTTATCGTTTATGCCCATTACTGTTGTCACAGCATCATCCGGCATGGCAAGTCCTTTGTCCTTTATCTTAAATGGCGCTGAAACTATTATCTTTTCAACTCCTGACTCAAAATGTCCACGCACAGCCCCTTTGGGTTGATCCGGAGGAAGTGTTGGATCGAGAAATTGCCCTGTAGTGTCAACAACTATTTTTACATTGTAATCTCTCCAGTTTATCTCAGCCGGATTTCTAAAAGATCTTAAGAACGTTACCTTTATTCCATCAATTGTCATGGAACCGTTTTTTTCATTCAGGTTATGAATAAAAGGCTCAGATTTATGGCCATACAGATATCCATGAAACAATCCGTAAGTTGAATCTCTTTCCACATAATGCGCTATATCCTCAAGTGATGTGCCAACCTTGCGGCCAATATTCACCACAATTTCATCAAAATATTTGCGTCCGATATGGTGCCATAATGTAAGTTTTCCTATTCGGCCAAGTCCATTGATTCCAAGCTTTAATCCCATTTTCTTCTCCTTTCCGGATTAACTATCTGCAATCACAATTGATGATTGTCGATTTGGGTAATAGTTTTGCTCTATCTTTTTTATAAAATTAATAGACAACAACTTACAAACTCATTTTTACTACGAAACAGATAGGCAATTAAATTTGAAAATGGCTGACTGTTTGAACGCATTAGTGAGACTTAAGAAAAAACAGCCGATTATAAGACTACTTTGGTATGATTTATTAATTTCGATTTACAAAATCAGTTTTGTTATGTTTTTGTATGCTGTTTTTTTCTTTAGTCTCACTTGTTGCGTGAGTTTCAGACCTTTTCAAATTTAATTGTCTGTCTGCGGAGTAATTTAAATTATAAAACCAACTTTATTGGGTTTGTAAAATTTTGATTGAATATCTTCAATTCATCAATTTTCTTTCACTTTAATATAACCATGATAAACAGAACCTTCCCTGCCATCAATGCTTATTCGGTCTCCTGGTTTTAATGAAATTTTATTTAAAAGGCATCTTCTTTCCTTTTCATTACATGCAAGATCCGCACAGCCGACAACACATGTTTTTCCAAGTCGGTGAGCCACAACTGCTGCATGTGAAGTTAATCCTCCTCTGGCCGTGAGCATCCCGTCTGCGGCATAAATCTCACGGATGTCATCAGGAACAGTATCGCTTCGCACAAGAATTAAAGATGTATCCGGTTCAAGATTTCTAAATTTATCAATTTCGTTTAGATCAAAAACCACACGTCCGCTCATAGCTCCGCCGCTGACACCGATCCCGTGTCCTAAATATTTATCATCTTTTACTGAGTCAGGATCAAAGATCAAAACCTTCTTTCTTTCTCTCATTACCATTTCCCTGGTTTGCAATAAATATAAATCTTTCATTAAAGGGCTCTCAAAGGTAAACTCTATCTCCTGTGGACTCCACCCTTTTTTATAGATCAGGTCATTTGCCCAGTTTTTCAGGGCAGCGTAGATATCAGGGAAATGGCTTTCCATGGTTATATCGGTCTCTCTCATTTCAATATCCTGCTGAACAATAGAAATCGGCATTGTGTTGACCAGGCCCGAAACCACATCTTCGCCTTGATTCCCGAGTGTAAAGTCACCCCACAACCTTAGAATATCTCCTGACCATCTGGGATTATGGGTAAAAAATACACCTGAGCCCGACTGCTTGGAAATATTACCAAAAACCATTTTCTGAACAGTAACGGCTGTCCCCCAGTCATCCGATATACCAATTATTTTTCGATATATTTCAGCCTTGGATGATTCCCAGGAATTAAAGACAATTTTTATTGCCATAAACAGTTGCTCGAAGGGGTTGTCAACAATATCGATGCCGGTATCATTGATCAGCGTTTTGTAAGTCAGCGCCACCTGTTTCATTTGTTCTCCGGAAAACTTTCTTTTATACGGAGCACCAAGTTTTTGCTTGAAATCACTTATAACCGCGTCAAAATCATCTCTTTCAATACCAAATGACATGCCGTAACACTGAAGAAACCTGCGATAATTATCCCAGGCAAACCAGGCATTACCGGTTTGTATGGCAACGCCGGCTGTTATCTCTTCATTTATTCCAACATCAAGTAAAGTGTTCATCATCCCCGGCTGCGAGATGGCGGAGCCGCTTCTTACAGAAAGAAGCAAAGGATTTCCTGCATCTCCAAGCACTTTTCCAGTAACCTTTTCCAGCCTGGATAGATGACTGCTGATCTGTTCCCTGAATTTTTCTTCTGCCGGAGCATAGCTGTCAATTACCTTTCGAAAACGGAATGCTTCCGTAGTAACAATAAAACCCGGAGGAACCGGTAACCCATGTTTGTGCAGATTAACCAGATTAAACCCTTTGTTGCCGAGATGCATTATTCCGCCAATCATTTTATCCGGTCGGCATATAGACGTTATAGCCCGCTTTGGATCATAATTAAGAAGCAGGTGAAGTTTTTCTTTTGGTAATTTGTCAGATTGGCGGAAAAGGGTGTTAAGTATCCGGCTGACAAACAGATCTAACTGCTGAAGCCCTGCTGAAAGAGCAATTTTTTCACGTAAAAAAATCTCTGATGCCCTGTGAGTTAGTTTTTCATGGTTAACCGCATTTTCCTGTGAAAGATATTTCGTCAAAAGACGATCAACAGATATTCCAGCTAAAACTCCGGTCAGATTCTGTCCGTGGATATTGTTAAAATAGTCGTTAATTATATTTTTTACAGCTTGAGCAAATCCTTTAAAAATATCAATATATTGTGAAAAGGTAAAACCCCTTACCTCAAGCAGGTGTGTTAAAAGATCAAATTGCCGTTCAATTTCAAGCGACACTATTCCGTCCAGCTTCAATGCTTTATTGAAAAGTTCAAGCAGGTCATAAATTTGATAAAAAGTGGCTCTTGTTATTATACTGAGATCAATTTTTTGAATCAGCTGCTCAAAAAGAACATTTACAACCGATTCTATTCGAAAAGTAAGCCCAAGTGAATCAAATTTCCTCTCGTGGTAACATCCATACATGGATGGTATGTCTACAGCAAAATGTCTTTTTTTATAAATATCTTCTCTGATTTCAAATGTTTTTTGAGATAAAATTATAGTTTTTAACAGCTCAAGATACTCAAGCAGCATAACAAGCTTTTTCTGTAAATCAGGTTCAATTAGAGCTTTTTCTAACTTTTTAATATCCGGAAAGGCTTCGATCTTTAGCCGGGCAAAATAATTGTCTATTTCAATGCCTGTTTTTAAGCCAAAACTTAAATCATACTTTTGATGTAATAGTTTGTAAAATAATATAATAAGTTTTATTTTTTTTAGATCTTGATCAGATACTTCTGAAATATCGGTAAGGAGATGTTCCAGTTTTTTTTCTTCAATGGCAACAAAAGCATCAGGCAAATCCAGCCCTTTTTCATGAAGATGCAACATTATCCTGTGCAGGCCATCTATATATATTCCTCTATTATTAATTTGATCATAGATTCCCGCTGGAATAAAAGGCTTAAGAATATCCTTTTTTCCGGTTTGCCAGAAACTGAAGATAGCTTCAATAAAATCGATTATCAGACTGCTGCTTTCAACATGTCCCTGTTTTCTTAAAAAATGTATTAATACATCTTTTCTGTGTGTGATTTCATCAAGGTCTGTCGAAATATCTCTTAATTTTCCTTCAGCCCCTATATCATTAAAATAAACAGGAAAAAGCTTTGCAAGCTGTTTGGCAAGATTATAAACAGGTTCTATATCGCTGTTTAAAAACCTGGTAATGTCACGAGGAAACAGGTCGGTGTCCTTGACAAAAACACCACAAAGAGAAAGATGGATTATAAGATATGAAAGAAGCCTGACAGACAATTTGGGGCTAAGCTCAATAAGCTCAAGCCATACTCTGATATTTTGGATATGAGCGCTGTTGACTTTTATTTGCCAGTCGGCTCCAACACCTTCTATCATTGGTGTCTGAAAGCCCAGATCTATTGCCGCATCAATAAAAAAATTTACAAGATCAATTTCACCGGTTTTATATACACCTTTACCCATATTAAGAACGCAGTTTAAAACCGTGGCAGGAAACTTATCGGTCAGCTCGTTTAAAATGGAAAAGGTCTTTTGAATCAGTTTGCGGATATTTCTGTATTCTTCATATTCTATCAGCCAGGAAATGGTTCTGTTAATCTCTCTTAAAGTTTCCTTGTGAATAATCGACAGGTCAGGAGTTTCCATTATATGGAACAAAAATATAAGTTTTCTCCGGTTGCCCTGGATATTTGTTTTATCTGTTTCAAGAAGTTTTTGTGGAACCTGTCGGTATATTTCTACAACCCGGCTATATCCCGGCATTTTAAGAAGTTTTGTTAATACCCCTATTGATTCTGTATTTTTCTCCTGAACGATCCTGTTTAGGTTGCTTTTCAATTCGACAAACCTGTTATGGGAGATATCTCTGAAAATCTCATCGCATTTAATGTTGTCGCAAATGTCACAAGCCTCTTTCTCAAACCAGGCATGAGGATCTTCCGTATTCAGCCAGATGGAATATGTATTCTCGAAATATTTCATCAGTAATAAATTAACAGCCTTAAAATCATGCATAACTTCAGATTCAGAGGCATTTTGCTGACATGCCTGCAACAGGGCTTCAGCCAGTCTTTTTATGTGATAGTAACTTTTTACAAACAAAAGGAAATATTCTTTTTTATAATTTCTGATATAATAAAATGAATTATTAATTACCGGTATAAACTTTTCGATTTCTTTATCCGAATCTTTTATTATTTTCTGCAGGAAAAGGAGAATATTATCAGCCGCATTTACTTTGATGGGAATTGAGCATTCTGATTCAATAGCGCTTGTAAAGATGTCAATAAAAAGTAAAGCGGCATCAGGCCCCTTTGGATGGTTTTTGAGGAGATGGAAATAATCCAGGGAATAACTTCTTGCTTCCTGCACAATAAATCCCCAGTTTTTATAAGGATGCGAGAGTTCTTCCAAAAAAGTGTTCAACCCTTCGTGATATCAACATGATAGTCTGCCAGATTTATCTCAAGAGCTTTTGATTTCATAATTCATAATTAAGGGATTGCGAATTTAGGAATTGAAGGTATTCTACTGTTTTTAATCCCTCAATCCCTCAATTTCTCAATTCCTTCCGTGCTTCAAGGCGCTGTTTAATTTTTGGGAACCTGCTTATGTCCGTGTGGGGTAAAAAGAGTGAAGCCATATAATTGTTCATATAAGAAGCTGTTTCCGATAGCTCAAAGTTTGTCATCTTCCTGGTAATTTCCACAATGTCTTTTCTTATATGGTTTGCAAGACAGCAGATTGTCGCCCCAACAAGAGAACCGTTGCCGATATATGTAAATTTATCAAAATCTATTTCCGGCAGAAGACCTATTGTCATAGCCTTTTCCAGGTCTATATAGCTTCCAAAACCCCCTGCCAGAACAATCCGATCAATATCATGAAAACCGATTCCAACTTCTTCAAGAAGGGTTATGCAGCCGCTGTATAAAGCGCCCTTTGCTCGAATAAGATTCTCAATATCCGGTTCAGTCAGCACAATATCTCTGTTAATCCCGGTTTCATCCGCCCAGGCAAGCACGTATTCATATATGCCGTCCTGCCTGCGTATCCGGTTTGTATCCAGGTCCCTGTTGAATTTCCCAAGGTTATCAATCACACCTGTTTCAAATAAAGAAGCTGTAATAATAATAAGTCCAGACCCGCATATGCCTTTGGGCCTTACATTTCCAACAGTAATATTCATCGGTTCCAACGTAAGAGGATCAATGGAAAAATCTTCTATTGCTCCGTCTATTGCCCGCATTCCGAACTTA
>JAFCZU010000149.1 GCA_019314185.1 Deltaproteobacteria bacterium
ACCCCTGGTTACCCAGACGCTGCTTCCCGGTACTAAGGAGGCGTACGGACAACTCCCCCTGCTGGACTCTAACCAGATAGAATTACAGCCGTTATACGGCATACGGTCAAGTCTGCCTTTGACCCTTGCTCAAAATTAATAAGGGTCAAAGGCAGACTTGACCCCATTTTTCCCAATAAATTATCATTTAGGAGATTTGCCATTGTTGGCTTTTCTCCTAAATGTATTTAAAAAGATAGCATAAAGATTTAATGCCTAAAAAACAGTATTTTGGTAATGTTGTGGCCTAACGGGCGGGAATTTGGATCATGCCAATAACAGACCATAAAAATTATCCTTTTTCTTTTTCCATGATAGACATTAAAAAGATTGATCCTTCTCCCTATCAACACCGCAAATATTTTGATGAAAACAGTTTAAGAGAGCTTGGCGCAAGTATTGTACAGGATGGATTGATTGAACCCATTATCCTTTGCCCGCAACAAAAAGGAAGGTTTCAGCTTATTGCCGGAGAAAGAAGGTTCAGAGCAATTAAAGACTACACTGACATGACGACTATCCAGGCAAAGATCGCAGACGTTGATGATCTTCAGGCAAGAAGAATAAGCGCTGCAGAAAATCTTTTAAGAGAAGATTTATTAGCCATAGAATCCATTGAAGCAACCATTGAAATCATTGATGTGGAAATGGGCAAAGAACCTGAGTATTTGACGGTAGGCAAAACACCCCTTGAAAGGGTGCATAAATTGCTGGCAAAGTTAGATTCTATAAGGGTTAGCAAAGATAGAGGGTCCATGATTTCTAAGGAGGCGGATGACCTGTTCTATAAATTTATAGAACAGGTAGAGTCAATTTTTAAAAACCTCCCTAAGCCATTGAAGTGGCTATCTTTTTTGCTTAATGATCTGATTTTATTAACCGACATTCCCTTAAAAGTTCAAGAAGCCTCTGTAAAACACAATTTGAACAAGGCTCAGACAAAAGAGCTGGCAAAACTTGAACAGGTATCTGACAAGGTTTTTCACGAGGTCACCCAAAAAGGGTTTATCCCGTTTAAAGATCAAAATAATAATTTTTGTAACTATTCAGCCACGGATTAACACAGACTTGTCCGCCTTTGGAGGATGAACGCAGATAGGTTTAAATACAGTAACTACTCAGGCACAGAGAGGCAAAGGCACAGTGGCACAAAGCAAAATAAAAACATATAGAGATTTGCAGGTCTGGCAAAAATTTATGCCCCTCTGTTCCTGATGAATTGCAAACCCAGATAGAAATTTATATAAACCTGTATTATTTGAAAAGAGACGAATTTGATAAGTTATCTGAATTAAGCCGAGAGATAAAACGAATGCTTAGCAGCTTAATCAGTAAGTGAAGCGGCAACAGATAGGCAAGACAACTATGCCCCTCTGTGCCTGAGTGGTTATATGATAATAAAAGAAAAAATATCAGTGATGATCGGCGTAGATCGGCGGCTGAATAGTTACTAATTTTTTGCCAAAACTTAAGCTAAATGAATTCAGCGCAAGAGAAATTCAGGCGTTTGCACAAGATATAGAAAAAATAAATAAAAAAAATCAACAAAAAATAGACGATGGTCAACGCGAATTTCCCACGCAGATTAAGGTCGCAGTGATGACCCGTCTGGGCATCCCTCTTGTTCCCCAGGCTTTGGTATGGTCTGTGATTCTCCAGGAAAAAACAGACCAGGAAAGGTTTAAGGATTTAAACTGGGGATTGCGTACATGGGATAACTGGTATTTCAATGATGTTGATCACAGGTTCGGAGATGACTGGCCCGGAAGAATCCCGGCCCAGATGATTGCGCACATCCTCTATTATTTTTCCAATCAGAACGATCTGGTGTTTGATCCCACCCGCCCGCCTCGCCTGCGCGAGAGCAATGGCGGGCAGGTGGCAGGCGGTGGAGTGACGGCTGACACCTGTCTTGCGTTTAACCGGAAATGCTGGAGTTTTGACATGGACGATCGGCCGGATACTCGACCGGAAATTGAACCTATGTTTCTGGATATCACTGATTTAAAATGGCCGATAAAAGGTAAAACCAAACCGGATCTGATTATTTTTGATCCGCCTTATTTTAAAAAGCAGTCAGACAACTACGATCCTGATGGCATATCAGGAATGTCCAAAGCGAAGTATTTAAAATTTCTAAAAAGCTTTTTTGCGCTGGCACACTCAAACGCCAAAAAGGGCACACAGCTGGCATTTATCAATGCTGACTGGCGCGATTTCCAAAACACCCCTGCCAAAAATGAGACCCGGGTGAATTCCATTTTAATCAATGATTACCTTTGGATTTTAGATCAAAGCGGCTGGCAGGAAACCCATATTTTTCAGGCGCCACTCTCCTCAGAGCGTTTTAAGGCAAATGTAGTATCCGCCATGCAGAAGAAAAAAATAATCGGTGTAACCAGCAGGTACGTCATCATTTCAAAGAAAAAACCAAATCGTAACCATTCAGCCACAGATTCACACAGATGAACGCAGATATTTTTAAATACAAAGAAATCACAGATATTATTCTTAGAAGTTTTTATGAAGTTTATAATGAGCTTGGTGATGGATTTCTGGAATCTGTTTATGAAAATGCCTTATATGTTGTCCTAACTGGATATGGACTATGTGTAGAAAGGCAGAAAGATATTCCTGTATTTTTTCGAGGTAAAGTAATCGGAGATTTTAAGGCAGACTTGATTGTAAACGAAAAAGTAATCGTTGAACTAAAAGCAGTTCGTACACTTAACCCTGCACATGAAGCTCAATTAATCAATTACTTGAAAGCAACAAATATTGAAGTTGGCCTATTATTAAATTTTGGCAAAAGAGCAGAATTCAAAAGATTTATATATGATAATAAAAGAAAAAATATCAGTGATGATCAGCGTAAATCCTCCATAGGCGGACAAGTCTGTGGCTGAATAATTACTATTACAGGGAATCATCAAATCTATTTACCAACAGAAATACAAAAGATGCTAAAGGATTCAGGGACAGTCCGAATCCAGATTCTGGGCGGGTGAAAAAAGCAGGCGTAATAGCTGGCAGAAAAAGGGGGGCATCAGCAACATTTCGATATTTTGGTTTACTCTGTTTTTCCTTAGTATAAATAATCACATAGCATACATCAACAGGATATGAAACGCATAAAATCATGGGCGTCCCGCTGGATGCCCTGATAACCAAGGGGATATTAATCTTCCTGGATGCCCGAACAGCATTAATTTCCTGGTCAAGAGGTCGTTTTAGAACATGTTTGTACAGGAAAACCAGCGCATTCATGGCCTGATTCTGTGTGTATGGAGACACGTTTTTATCTACTGCCAAGTGTGTCAGGAAGGCCTCGATCTTAGCTTCGCCGTCTATTAAATCCTGCCGATTAGTCATACTATGGTAACGTATATATCGTTTAATCCAGTCGCAATACGTTCGTTCTGTATGGATCGAGTAGTGATGCAACCTCATTACATCCCGCACTTCATCAAGCAGTTTCCTGTCCTTAGAGGTGTTTTTATACATTGACATAAAGTGTTCCTACCTGTTAAAAATTATAGTAAAATTGAAGATAATAAGGCAAGGCAAATATGCCTGTCAATCAATGGTTGGACTGAGAAAATATCAATAACATCATCAATGCGGAGAGAATATATATTTTGAAGATAGCACAGTCAATTCAACATTATGGAGACGAATTGCAGGAAATTTTTTCTCATGAACGAGCTGCTGTGTTTCTCTGTGGTCCAGCAATTGATAAGCTTGATAAACCAGGTGAACAATTAAGGCAAGAACTTGAAAAAGCACTTAAAACTGAGGGATTTGATGTAATACTTGGCGAGGATGATGGCCTTGAACAGATTAGAAACAAGTATAGTTCTTATGCTCATGAAAATGAATTATTATTCGTAGAAAAACATTGTCTTGCTACTGTTTTAATTGCGTCAAGTGTGGGGTCATTTTGCGAACTTGGCTTATTTTCCTACAAAAAAGTTCATACCTTAAAATCTGATTTCATTTTGATTATAAGTGATCAATTCAAAAGGGACAAATCTTACCTTAATGAAGGTCCAGCTGCAGCTATAGAAGATTTTGGCAAAGTATATTACGGGGATCTGCAAAATTTTGATTATTCTGATCTTATGCAACGCTTAAAAAGAAGACGTTCTATTTGGGTTACCAGTTACAAAGGACGCTCGCCAAAAGAGATGGTCAAGTAATGAAAGTTAATTTCAATGAAGATATTTTGCTTTGGGCGATTGGTGTTCTCCAACCCGCATCAGCGAGCGACGCTTTAAAATTCATTTCATACATATATCCAGAAATTAAGCCTTTACCCCTTGTTAAAGAAATTGATCAAGTTCTATCAAGATATAGAGATCTGGGCATTATCGCAAGAGTTCATGGAAAATCTCGTTTATATTCGCTTACATATACAGGGAACGCCAAATTATCATTAAAACTTAGGAGGCATAGAGATAAAGCTCGTTTATTCTTGCTAAAGGATACAAGAAAATGTAATACGCTCTTGTTGGGGGAGGAAAAAAAAGAATCGGTTGGCGCTTCGCCAACCTCAGATGGTAGCAGTACTTTACAAGATTTTGCGCGGCCAATAGAATCGGCCGTCGCACCTCGGTACCCTCGGCACCACGGCCGATTCTATTGGCCGCGGATCTCAAAGCAACTGAATTTTCAAGTTGGTCTTAATTTTTCCTCCCCCGACATTTTTCTTAAATATTATTCTTTCCCATCGTTAAAAGCTATCCACAACATCAGTCCAGACCCAGCAGAGGGCAATGATTTAAGTGTTACAGATTTTGCTCTATCAGTTGGTGTAAGCCCCCGATTAATCACATCTTTACTACATGCCACACATAAATATTACAGACAGTTCAATATTGGTAAGCGAGGCGGTGGCGAACGAACAATAAGCGCCCCAAGGACCTTTTTGAAAGTTATTCAATATTGGATACTCGACTACCTACTGCATACCCTAAAAAGCCACCCTATTTGCCATTCATACCAAAGGGGGAAGTCTATCATAACAAACGCGTCCCCTCATATAAACTCTGAGTATGTCGCAAACATTGACATAAGTGACTTTTTTGGCTCGATAAATCAAACAATGATAATTGATCTTCTTAGAAAGAATGGTTTTGGTGAGCAATTGTCAAAAACAATCGCCCGGCTTACATCGCTCAATGACGGTCTCCCCCAAGGCGCACCAACAAGTCCGATACTCTCAAATGCTTATCTCTATTCTTTCGACGAAACAGCTGCGCAAATCTCCAAAAATACGGGCTTACATATCACAAGATATGCCGATGATATTACCATAAGTGGAAAGAACAAAGGTTCAATCACCAATGTAATCACACTTTTTGAACAAAAATTATCCGGGAAGGGCTTGGGGCTCAACGCTAAAAAAACGCGGATCGCAAGCCGAGGCGGCCAGCAACGCGTGGCAGGGGTAGTTGTCAACGATAAAGCATTACCCCCAAGAAAGCTCCGTAGACGGGTTCGGGCAATGTTTCATCAAGCAAAAAATTACCCTGAAGAACATGTTGAAAAATATAATATTTTGAGAGGTTACTTGAGCTATTTTAATTCATTCCCTGCCCTAAAAGATGGTTCAGAGCTTGAAAGTTACAAAAAGATTTTGAAGAGTTTGAGTAACAATGTCCAACCAGGCGCTTAACTCAGACGGCTAACACCGAACGATTTTGAGATATTTTACTGTCAATACTTTTTGAGCTTTCTGGTAGGCCTTGGCTGTCAACCCGCCGCTGGTTAGCTCTTCGTTATATTTAAAAGGAGGAAATTATGACCGGAAAGAAAAGTGGAAGTTTTGATGAAAAAGGTATTGATGGTCTCGCAAAAGATAAACCAGTCGTATACACCATTGAGGATAATAAGGGCAAAAACCTATATACAGGCGTTGCTAAAAGAGGGCGAGTAGAAGAACGGCTTAAGGAGCATTTGCCAGGGGCAGTTGATGCTGTGCCTGGTGGTGCAAAAGTAAAAATACAACAAAAGTCGAGTATAGGTGACGCTGAAAAAACTGAGGCTAGAATTATTAAACGCCAACAACCGTCACAAAACAAAAAAGGTAAGTAACATATAACAACGGCATCGTGCGGGGCTGACAAACGGTATTCACGATTATATGGAAGGATATGAAAAGATGAATGAATTTAATGAATACAAGATTAAACACTTGGAGTTCATTCAGAATGTAATTACAAGAATGAACACAAATTCCTTTCAAATCAAGGGGTGGGCTGTAACAATTACATCAGCCTTGTTAGCTATTTTTGCATCTAAAAACAATCCATATTTCATTGCTACAGCAATACTACCAGTATTTATTTTTTGGTTTTTAGACTCATATTTCTTGACCCAAGAAAGAAAATTTAGAGGGCTATATAATGATGTGGCAGGCATATCAGATAATCCTAAAGAAATAAAATTATTTGAAATGAGGCCAGATTTATATGTAGATGGGAAATATTCGTTTTGGGATGTTTTTACTTCAACCACTATATGGAAATTATATTTGCCAATAATAATAATTCTTTCTGGATTATTCGTGTATTTTAAATTTCTCATAGCATAAGGAGATCAAACTATGGATAGACAAACATTTTTTAGCTTCCATTTCAAAGATGACAATTCGAGAGCTGGGGTTGTAAGAAACAGTTGGGTAACGCAGGATCGTAAAGCCTCTGGCTTTTTTGATTCAGCTGAGTGGGAAAAAGTAAAAAAGAAGCAAGATTCTGACATAGAAAAATGGATTGACAGTCAGCTAAACGGAACATCTGTTACGGTCGTTTTGATAGGCCAAAACACCACTGGCAGAAAATGGATAAATTATGAAATAACAAGCAGTCACAAAAAAGGTAATGGATTATTGGGGATATATATCCATAACATCAAAAATCTAGATAAAAAGAATAGTCTTAAAGGCAAAAATCCGTTTACGGGCTGGACTTTCAAAAAAGGTGGCAACGTAGTTACATATCCTGTTTATGATTGGGTTAACGATGATGGTTATAAAAACATGGGCGATTGGATAGAAAAAGCTGCAAAAGCCGCAGGGAAATAACATTAATCCATATAACAATTTAGTACAGTGGACGCGAAGAGACCCGGGGCCTTAACGGGCAAGCATCGGGCGCGCCACTGACCAAGACGAACCCCGCAGTAAGATACAAAGTTAGGCGCAATTAGGATGGTATTTTCTGATAAAACATGACAAGAAATTTTATTTTTAACAGTCTATTAAAATAAAGAATATTTCAAGAA
>JAFCZU010000608.1 GCA_019314185.1 Deltaproteobacteria bacterium
ATCAGTAGTGTCCGGTTAGCTTTTTGCATGTTAAATGGGATAAAAAAATTAGAAAAATGTTCATTTTTTACTTGACAAAACAAATAAAATTTTTTTGCTGGCTTGTTATAAATTCTAATTATAACAAGGAGTTAAGGCAAAAATGCAAGTATTCAATATCCCTAAAAAGAAATTCAACCCTCAATCTCATATTCAATTTCTCAAACCTTTGCAAAAAATTTCCCACAACACACCCCCGCTTAAATCCCAGGGGCACAGGCCATTGAAAATGACTTTTGAAGATCAGCTTCACGCACTGATATTTTTCCATCTTCAGGAACATGAATCAGCTCGTGATCTTATTCAACATCTTAAAGAGGACGATTTTGCCAAAGAGTGTGTCGCTCCAGATGGAGGGATCAGTCGAAGTAGTTTCTCTGAAATCATCAATCACCGCGGACTTGAACAGCTTGAATATGTTTTTCAAGCTCTTTGCAGCCAGGCACAAAATGCTTTACCATCAAATTATTCAGATCTCGGTGAACTCGTTTCAATTGATGGGTCTTTAATTAATGCAGTTCTGACCATGTACTGGGCGGATTACAGAAAAGGCGCTAAAAAAGCAAAAGGCCATTTCGGCTTTGACGTCAATCGCAAGATTCCTATAAAAATTTATCTGACAGATGGGAATGGCGGTGAACGCCCGTTTGTGAGCCCTATCCTTAAAAAAGGCCAGACAGGAATCATGGATCGGGGGTATCAATCACATAAGAACTTTGATCTTCTTCAAGATGAGAACAAACATTTTGTTTGCCGCATCAAAGCGAAAACAACAAGAACTATTATCAAAGAGCATACTGTTGATCCAGATAGCTATATTTTTTATGATGCCATGGTTCTTCTTGGCACTTCTGGAGTAAATCAGACCCAAAAGCCAGTTCGGGTTGTTGGCTATAAAATTGCCGGTGTCAAATATTTTGTGGCAACTGATCGTTGTGATCTTACAGCCGAACAGGTTGCAACTGTTTATAAGCTCAGATGGGATATTGAAACTTTTTTCAAATGGTGGAAGAAGCATTTAAAAGTGTACCACCTGATTGCTCACAGTAGATATGGCTTGATGGTTCAAATCCTTGCCGGGTTAATAACCTATCTGCTTATGGCCATATACTGCCATGAACAGTTTAATGAACCTGTATCAATAAAAAGGATACGTCAACTTAGAAACGCCATCCAGAACGAATTGCGTACCGGTGAAAAAAATGTATGGTCTGATAATCCGTTTTTCAAAGAGCAAAAGCTATATGCAAAAACCTAACCGGACACCACTGAGTATTTATTGAAAATAATGATTCAGTTGCTGTAGTAATGCAAGCAGAATATCTTAAAGCACCAATATTCCTTTTAAGCTGTCAGAGCCAAGATAGTTTTGGGATACCAGAATATCTCATTTTAAATTTAGTTTTCAAAACAGGATATACACCTGTTTCAAACATTCTGCTAAAGCTTGTAAGAATTAAAGAAAATCCATGGGAAACCCTAAAGCAATCAGTTAATAATATTGACGAAGTTGAACTGTGCGGAGACAAAAAAGGTATTTATGTTAGGGTAAAACCAGAATGGAACAGCTTTTTAGATGTTACAAAAACATATAGAGTCTATGCTGGGAGCAATAGCTATGTAAAACTCTTTGACTTCTTACAGCAACATGGCTCTGCCTCTAATGCCGATATTAAAGCACTTTTAGGGCACACTCACACACCAACAACAAGCAAGTTTTTGCGAAATATTAGCTATATAAAAAGAACAGGCAAAGGTGTAGGCGCCACATGGTCGTTAATCACAGGCTAACAATCGCATACACGCTGACACCCAAAGCCGAGCCGTTTTTTTGCATTTACATATACCTTGTTAAAAGTCTCATTTACAAAAATGAAATTGGGGTCATGAAATTGGGGTCAAACCTTGATTATTATAATAAAGCTTGAACAAAAATGGGCTCGCCGATCTGTCTTTTACCATAATTGTCTTAGATCTGTATAACTCACTTATGAAAGATACCGAATGCGTAAGATTTATGCAATGGGCTTTACCACGCCTGCGCATGAGATGGCCGGGTTTCCGCAAGGTGCGAAGGCAGGTTTGTAAGCGTATCAACC
>JAFCZU010000150.1 GCA_019314185.1 Deltaproteobacteria bacterium
TAAACACAAACCGGAACCGGCCTAATCGGTTCCGGTTAAAAGAATTTGAAAAATTTTCATGTGGTTCAAAATAATCAGAAATTAGCGGTTTATTTTATCTGGAAATCAACAACAAGCAAGATGTGTAAGTTATTTTTACTTGACGACTTAGTGGATTGAGATAACGCTTTCAAGGTGAGCATATCTTTTCTGCTTTCTGAGTTCCATTCTCCGCCATATGCGCATCCGCTTCGGGCCTTGAGCTTTTTTTTCTCTCTTTGCGCCACGCCCTTATCCAGCGACCAGCAACGAGCAAAAGTATTTATCTGCAAGAAAAAAAGTTAGGAACGTTCGGAACAAATGTCCCCTTTGAGATTGCCCGCCCTTGAGGGTTTATCCTGTCTAAAAAAACAGAAACTTATAAAGTAATGTCCGTCCCACCCTGTCTTTTATTGCTGTGCACTTGATGAAAGAGTTTGAATTCGTTGCTGAACAAAATCATTCATCCTTCTTATTTGCTCATCGTTGAATATTTTTTGACCTAACCAACCTGGAAAATATCTTCGGTATTCTTGGCTTCTAAAGTTTTTATGACCAAACATAATTTTCTCTCCAGGATAGATCCAATTGGGAACATTTGGTATTCTTCCACCAATACCACTTTTAGTCGGATGAGCAATATATCCAAACCTACTGTTTTCTATTGTTTCCCAAACCATTTGATAAGTTAATCTGTTTGCACCACGAGCACATGGATGTAATCGTCCTCTTCTCCATCGATGAACAATTCCTGACAAAGTATCTCCGCGGACGACCGTATATTCAAAAATGCCGTTATTGATTCGAGTCCGAACTCTATTTGGGTGAAGAGATGAGTCCCACATATAGTTGTCCATATCTGAAACGTGACCAGCATCGTCCTCGGCCCCGTCTTCAAGACCAAGCGCATGTCCCAATTCATGAACAGCGGAACCAGCAATCATCGAGCCAAGTGATTCTGGTATATTCTCAAAAGCAAGTTCGCATTCATCCTGAGGTAACTCGAGACGCATTGCTTCCATTAAACCCACATAAACGGTTACTGTGGCCGCTCCCAATTCATCATTCATTCTCATACGAGATTGTTCACCGTATGCTCCCCATATAGGTATTTCATCAGAAAAAGTGATGCTTACATCATATGGTGTCCGAGTTCCAGTGTAATCAAATACAACTCCTCTAACAGGTCGAAACGCATTTTCCATTGTATCACGAACGGTCTGTTGCAAATGTTGGGGCACATCGTTGAACCCCTCAACTCGGATAATATAGTTCGTAACAACTCTTACAACTTCTCTATTGCCAGATTTACTTTGCCCCGTTATTATTCGATCACCACTCATGATTATTCAGGAATTTCAATTCGATACGCATATTTTCCGGGAGGTATGTCCTCAATTTTGGCATATCCATTTTGATCTAATTTCCCTGTCTTTTTGGTGCCATCTGCTAAGGTTATTTCATAATCCGCATTGCCTAAAGGATCATTATTGTCATCGCGTGCTTCAATCTCAATCCAATCCTTAAACTCCAGCAACCCGGACTCCTGCTCATCCCCAAACCTCTTGCCGTAAACATCAACCACCCAAAAATATTCAGGCGGATTGTAGCTATTGCCATGTTTTTTCATCTCTTCATCAGTCGGAATTTCATCTGTGTCTTCATGGTATTCGTATTCCCAGTCGACCTCTATCTTCTTGTTTTTTACACGATAGGGAAATTTTGTAATAAAATCATGAGCTCCGTCCTGATCATATTCGTAAATATGAATCATCACTTCGGTTTCATCAGGAACGCCTTCAATATTGGCACTGAGTTTGACCAAATCCTCTCTTCGAGCCTCTTTCTGCCCCCATTTCATGTTCGTAATTGTTATGGGAGGAATTACTTTTAACGTGTCCGACTTCATTTCAAGCCCATGCTTGGGGAGCTTGGCTGTAAAGGAGAGTTCTTCATTTGCCTTTTTGGGAACAATAACAGAGCCTGCGAAATAGTCGCCGTACACCTTCCCCTTCAGTTTTTCGATTTTCTTGCCACGCTTGTCTTCGACCTTGATCTGAATATCAGAACCATTTCCTACAAAATGCGTCCATACTTCAAATACCGCCTTATCTTCCACGCATGCAGCCTTACTGCGCCATATGGCATGGGTGATCTTGGATACAAGGGTTACGACGTGAACTTCGTCTGTTGGTTTTGTGTATTCAGCCATGTTTTAAATTGGGACGCAGATTTTCGCAGATGAACGCAGATAACTATTTTCTATAATTATCAAATGCCTTACGTTTAATTTCTGGTTTAGGTCCAAAATTCAATAACAGTCCAACTTCGATGCTTGTTGCTTTTAGATAATTCAGTAACTGTGCTTCATGCTCTAATGCTAAATTCCTTGCTGCTTTTATCTCCACAATTATCTTGTCATCAACCAGTATATCAGCAAAATATTCACCAGCAATCTCATTTTCATAATATACCTTTATTGCAAATTGAGAAACCGCAGGGATGCCCTCCTTTTTAAGTTCTATCATCATTGCATTTTCATAAACCTTTTCCAGAAAACCATAACCAAGTTCATTATAGACCTTATAGAAGATTTTAATAATTTTCTCAGTTAGTTCTTTATATTTAAAATCCTGAAAATCTGCGTTCATCTGCGTCCTAAATATACTTCTTACTTCTTATACTGTTAAGCTCGGTATTGTAAAGCTCTTCAATATCTTATCGATTTCCGCCCCTTTTGTTTTCCATGTTTTCTTTGAGAAGGTTGCGGTAAGGATATAGCCTGTCTTTTTTTGCAGTATATAGATCGCACGCTGATATACTTCTCTGTCTTCCACAGGACACCACTTGTAAACCAATTCGTATGCTGGAAGTCGGTTATTTAAAACAATCTGTCCTCGCTTGAGTTCGTGGTATCCCTGTAGTTCGCTCGCCACGACTTTGATTTGCATATCTGCATATCTTTCAAGGTCAGGAATCTCCAGTTGATTTTCAATAGTCACAAGAATATTGTGCTTAACTCCGTCATCCTCATCTCCTTCGAATCTATACACGCTTTCGTCTTTCCACTCCGCAGGGATATTTAACATAAATCTGTTGTTCAAGACTGTGTGATAGCGGGACTGACTTTTATCATCTATTGAACTGCCAAAAATTTTCTCAAGCATTGTTTCTCTATGAATAGTTAATAATTAAGATGCTACGTACGTCCCTACCTCCCCCTAACTATCTAAATCGTAGCTATCTGATTTGTAATAGCTCGACGAGGGTATACGTTTTACAACAACGAAATTTTTGGACGGTATTTTTACAGATTTATCTCCAAATAAATCAATTTGAACATCATATCTCCAATCAATTTCGCTCACGTTGTCCCATTGTTGCAAAGGGATTTTAGAGTCTTTAATGTACCTCCTTAGCTCCTCATGTTTTAAATGAAGATGTTCATCAATTAAGTTCATAAATAACGCTTGGCATTCCTTTCCCTTAGACTTACTAAAGCCTACCCAGAACGGCAGCCCTCTGTCACCATCAAAGTACAGATCTTTACTACTTATTATCGTATAAGTATTCAAGTAAGGCATTATTTGAATATGTGTAAATTGCTTGTAAGTTTTGTCGTCTTTATGCGCTTTGATGACACCATGCAATTTTACGTCAACTACTGCTGTTGGTGGCAAATATCCAAACCGTATATACATATCGTAAGGGCCTATCAGTCGATATTGATCTTTACCAATAAATTGTGAATCAAATGTCGTACCACTGATTGAAAGCTTTTCAAGATAGAATCTGCTCATGATTTTGTACAAATTCTGATGAAGTTCACTTAAGTTAGGACGTGTTCGGCCGAATGTTATCCAATCAACAGTTGTGCTCTTACCCCAAGGTGTATTACGAAGCCATTTTTCTAATGGCTCTTCATAGAAGACCCATATTACAATCACTGTTCCTATAAGAAGTACTATACCAATGATACTCCACGCAAAGCTTGATAAGCAAAGAACTGTCGCCTTTGTGATACCGGCAATAAAGCCAGCCACACCAGCCACACCAGCAAAAGCAGTTAGCGTGCCACTTAAAACTAAAGCGCCTCTTCCTTCCTCTTGTCCTCTATAAATATCAATCAAGCCTCCAATATAGTCAGCAATTGCGCTCAAAATTGAGGCAGCTCGATACATAGGTTTGAGAACTCTATTTCCAACTCTTCTTTCAAGTACTTTTGCTATTGGAGTTTTGTCAATAGCACTAATACATGATGCTGTTGCTTTTGTTAGGCTAACAAAGGCACGCATTTCTCCCAGTTTATCATTACCTTTTTTCCTTTTCTTATAGAATGCCTTGCAAGCAAACATTAAGTTTATTACCGCCAGTGCCAGCATAAAGTTCGCAATTTTGAGCTTTGCTCTTTCTCCCTTCCGTTTTATCTCGAGCTCCTCTCGTATAGCACCAGCCTCCCTATCTATACCAAGGCGCTTAGCTTCATAGTATTCGCCAAGACTGCTAACGCCCGCTTTTTTCAAATTAATTTTGCCGAATTGCCCTCTTGCGTCTCTCCAACTAACCTCCTCTACAACGTCAAACCTCTTTATGATTAAAATCACTTCTTTCTCAGCTTGAGCGAGATCGAGGGCCTTAATTGTTTTGAAGGCCCACTGTTTCAATATTTCGAGGTTGCTATCTATTCCTTTTTCATAAAATTTTCCACTCAATTTAGCAATCCTTCGGGATAAGTCCCATGGATTCTTGACCCAACGTTTAAACCATTCATGATTATCAAAAGCATAGTCCAAATATATTTGTCCCTCTTCACTTTCTAAAGAGCAATTGATAAATTTTGCTTGCAGATCTAACAAACGCGCAATAAGGCCTTCTCCATAATCATAATCGTTAAGGCATTCATTGAATATTTCTGTTTTATACCACGCATTACGTCGTAAACACGCGTTGCCTCTTTCGTTTTCAAGCTTATCTCTGACCTCTTTTATTTTTCTTAGGTTGTTTTCAAGTGCATCCCGATCAATCCACTTCCAAGCATCTTTTCTTTTTGAATCAAGGTAGTTAGCAATGCGCCAAGATACCTGGGCAATATTTGCTAAAGTTGCCTTTGCTGGATCTGCAGAGTATTCAAGGTATTTTTCATGTGCTAAGATGTATAAAAATTGCATGTATTGGGCGTAACGAATTGAATCAACCAGATATACCGTCAACATTTCTTTCCCATGATTATTGATCAAGGAGGCAAAATTGCCATCCTGTGTTTCAAAAGCCGTTGCCCGTTTGGAGATTATTTCATAATTTTTTTCCAATTCTTTAATACGTTCGAAAGGAATTTGATGCTGTGAAATGCAAGCAAAGTACTTTTTACCTTTATCTAAAAGCAACTCTTGTTTAACATAAGACACGGGACGATTTTTCTTTTTTCTCCAACGTCTATGCCCGCCTATACCATTTCGGGGTCCCCAATCTACGCACTCAGCACTATCCTCTTCTGTAGGCCGAACTTCAAATAATAAAAAAGCTTTATTCCCCTTATTCTCGAAAACATATACCCATCGTTTTTCAGGAGTTTCAAGATTCTCTTCAGTCAACTGTGTATTTTTGATTGAAGAAGGTATACGTTCATCTTTGCTTAAATCTAGTAACCACTGTTGATCCTTGGGTTTAGATATTATTCGAATATTATCTAATGACTGATCCTTTTTATGAAAAATAAAACTGGATTCAGGATTTGGATCTCTCTGTTTAGGAAATATAAATTCTCGAAATCGAACTGGAATAGTTTCTTTTGGGACAGATGGAGCTTTTAGATGACGGTGCTTCTTTTTGCGTCTTGGTAATGTTGTGCTGTCCATCTATCATTCCTCCTCATATACATCACCGCGGTTTGGGAATTTAATGCTCCAATCTTTTGGAGGAACATTATGAATCTTTGCATAACCTTCATTGTTTGTTTTGCCTTTTCGTGTTTCTCCATTTGAGAGACACACAATAAATTCTTCATTCTGAATTGGTTCCTCATCTTCATTCGCCAAGGTCAACTCAACATCGTCCTTATACTCCAACAAACCCGACCGGGCCTTACTATCTTCAACATGAACAATAAAATAATATTCAGGGGCAGAGTAACCCTTCAGTTCATCTTCTTCAGACACCTCGTCTGTATCCTCGTGATACTCGTAAGTCCATTCCGCCTCGACCTTATTCCCATCAACAGTTGTTTCTATCTCCGCAATAAAATCATCCGCGCCGTCAATATCCCTTTCCCATATCCGAAATAACGCTTTGGTTCCATCTTCATACCCTTCAGTTTCCGCAGAAAGCTCTACTACATCTCCAACCCGGGCGCTCTCTTCTGACCATTTTGCATTAAATACCGAAAAGAGCTTAACACTATAATCACCCGCGTCAGGCAGACCGCCCCGCCTTATTGCAGCATCTCCGGTCAGCCGCCCTTTTTCCTTTTGTCCCTCGACTCCTGTGAATTCATAAGGCACTTGCGTTACGGGATTTCCGGCAGAATCAACAAACTGAATATCAATCCAGTGAGGCCCCTCAGCCTCAGGGCCAGGTTCCCCCACAAGGGCAGCATGTGCACCTGCATTTGCAGCCGCGGCCGAGCCCCCACCGCCGCCACCGCTTCCGCCGCCTGATGTGCCAATGAGGACGGTAGGACATCCTGGCGGTATTATGACATCAGGAGGGCCAACACAGGTAGCCATATCTCCAACAGTTGCAGCGGGCATGCCGCCTATGAGTACAGTAGGAACACCAGGTGGTAATATTGGACCACCCACATGTGGTACGAGGATAGTTATCAGAGGACATACATGCATGGTTGTAACATTTGCAGCAGGTTGCCCCCCGATAAGCACCGTTGGACAGCCCGGCCCCGCGATCACGCCGCCGTGCGCCGTCATATCCCCTACTCTTGCAGCAGGCCCTGGCATACCATTCTTCCTACTTTATTAATTTATCTTTACCAACCCGCCTTTTATTTCAGTCATCGCTGATCCTTCCACCGATGTTGTTACGCCCTTCACCGATGTCTGAGTTCCACCGTCAAGCTCACCGCTCATACCACCAGACAGCTTCAGCGAATTCGATGCTGCTACCTCTATATCCGCTGCACTCAGAGTGATACTTCCGCTCGCCGCCTCCAGTTCGATGCTGCCTGAATCTGTAGCGATAATCAGCTTACTCCCACCGATATCTATCTTAAACCTATGAGACCCGTCGCTGTCTTCCAGTGTAATGCTGTCTCCTGAATCATCAATCGTTATGGCGTGGCCTTTCTTACTGGTCATTCCCATCTTTTCATTTTCATCATCCAAAACAACCGAATGACCATCCTTTGAAACAATCTCGATCTTTTTGTTCTCATCATCGAACAGGAAGATATGACCGTCTTTGGTTTTGGTGAAAATTTTCTTGTTTTCATCATCCATTTCAATGGCATGGCCGTCTGTTGTATTTACGACGATTTTCTTGTTTTCATCATCAAAGAGGAGCTTATGAGCTTTGGTTGTTTGTATAAAGATATTTTTGTTCTTGTCATCCATACGGATCATGTTTAGATCGCGCGTTTCAACGGTGAGGGTCTGGGTCTCTTCATCCTCGGTAATTTTGTGGCCATATGCATTCGATAAAACGACCTGCGTCTTTCCGTTCAGATCCTCCATGAGCAACTCATTGGCGCTACCGCCTCCCAGAGATGTGTTTGATTTTATAGTGCTTTTTGTTTTTTCATCGGGAAGGGAATAGGGTGGGGTGTTGGTGCCGTGGTAAACATGACCTGTTATAATAGGTCTGTCAGGGTCTCCTTCAAGAAAATCTACAATTACTTCCTGACCGATACGGGGTATGTGCATAGCGCCCCATCCTGCCCCTGCCCATACCTGGCTGACGCGTATCCAGCAAGAGCTGTTTTCATCATTTGTTCCCTCTCTATCCCAATGAAACTGCACCTTGACCCGGCCGTGCTCGTCTGGATATATCTCTTCCCCTGCCTGACCGACTACGATAGCAGTCTGGGTGCCTCGCACTACAGGTTTTACAGTATCACGCGAGGGGCGATATGGAACATCAAATGGAATGCATTTAACACGATTGATATAAGGCGATTCCGACCCCATGCTTTCTATAGAAGCCCCGTAATAATCCGAGACCTCGCGCACTTCATGTTCGATATGGGTTAACACATAATCTTTT
>JAFCZU010000151.1 GCA_019314185.1 Deltaproteobacteria bacterium
ACTGTAAACGGCCTGGGTCTCGGAGGCAGCCCGAATATTGAACTCAATATGGAAGTGACTGACGATAGAGACAGGACTGATCTGTTAAACTGGTTTGAAGAAATCTGGAATGATAATACCGGAAATTCTCATCGTTCTTTAACTGTGAACCCTGAACTGTAAACCTGAGCTGTTACAAACGATTTTAACAATCTTGATTTGTTTAACCGTTTCTGATTGACACAAGCGAAGCACTGTATTACACTTTGCATTACGGAGGTGCGAAGATGATTACCTTGAGATTAGATCCCAAATTAGAACAAAACATACAAAATACCGCTAGGATTCTTGGTATTACAAAATCAGAGTTAATTCGTAAAAGCATATCGGATTATCTTGCCGGATTATCAAAACCAAGCCCCTGGGAACTTGGAGAAAATTTATTTGGTAAATATTCAAGCGGGCTGGGTAATTTGTCGACAGACAGAAAATCACTCTTGAAAACGAAAATTAGAGCAAAAAGAAAATGAAGAAAATTCTTGTAGATTCAGGGCCGCTCATTGCTTTATTTGATGCATCCGACAAGCATCACGGCAGCGCCATTGAATTCATTAAAAAAAACAAAACACCATTAATTACCACAATAGCATCAATCACGGAAACATTGCATTTATTGGATTTTAACCGGAATGCTCAAATAGATTTTTTGGAATGGATAAGCAAGGGGGCAGTGGAAATTCATAATATTGAAAATTCAGATTTTAGCAGAATAAAAGAACTGACTGCAAAATATCGTGACCTGCCTATGGACTTTGCAGATTCTTGTCTTGTGTTTTTAGCTGAAAAACTGGGCATTAATATGATAGCAACAATTGATAGAGATTTCACAATTTACAGGATCAAAGGGAAAAAGAAATTCAAGATTGTTCTATCCTGAAACCTGTCTGGGTGCCGCCCGTCGATCTTTCCCTGAATACGCGGCACGGACAATATCAGTTTGTACTGGGACGTCGAAAATGGAGAAGCGCGGGTGGATATCCTACTCTGACGCACGGAGGGTTAAGCGTGCTGGAAGTGGTGGTGCCTTTTATCGAGATTTCATATGGAAAACGATGACAAGTTAAAAAATATTAAAGAATCGTTGTTAGCGGTTATGCGAGAGCCACGCCGTTGGCTTCTTCTTGTCGGTACCGGCACGTCGGTCGCAATGGATACTGAATTGGGCATGCCGGCATTAAAAGATTATCTTTTAATGCCGGGAACTATTCCTGAAGATACGGATTGCTGGATACCCGTTGCAGAAAAATTGAGAAGTGGTATTGACCTTGAGACAGCGCTTACTGGAATAACACTGACAGAATCTCTCCAAAATGAGATTGCCAAATGCACTGCTGAATTTGTCGCCAAAAAAGATGCGGCATTGAGAGACGATGTTCTGCTTGGTAAGAAGACATGGGTTGGCGAGTCGTTGCTGAAACAATTGATGCGGGGTCTTTCCCCCACCTGGCCTCGCTTACCCGTCGTAACACCGAATTATGACATGCTCATTGAGTATGCCTGCTCAAAGGCAAACATACCCTACATCACCGGGTATCATGGCGGTATTATGAGGCGGCAGAATTGGTCAAATGCCCGGGAACGGCTTTATCGATTAAATCCGGTAACCATGGGTGGGAAACGCCGTGATACAATTAGCCCCATACCATGCGTCGAGCTTATGAAGGTCCATGGGTCGATAAATCTCTTTCGTTGCAATTCGGATGAGACTTTTGTCGAGAACGATACCTGGACAGCGGGCTGCCCGGCAGATTACACGCCGATGATCGCGCCTCCCGGAGACATAAAAAACTCTGGAGTACTCAATTCTCATGATCGTCTGTTTGGCGAAGCCTTGCAGACTATTGACAAAGCAACTGCATTTTTTGTGATTGGCTATGGGTTCAGGGATGAGCACATCCATCAGAAAATACTGGAACGCGTTCGTAACCACAAATATCCCCTTATTGTGTTGACACTTGATCCTTCAACGGAATTGGAACAATTGCCAGGCATGGGAAAAAACGTGTGGGTCATAACCGGGATACAAAACCAGGCCAACGGCAAAACAGACCGATCAGGAACACGTTTCGCCAATGGCAACAAAGAGCTAAGCGGGGACTTTGACGGGCCTACCCTTTGGCAAAGTAATATGTTTACAGAACAAATACTGGGAGGCTGAATATGCCTATTTTTGAATTCAAATATGGTGATGATGTTAGAAAGGATCCAGCTTATCTTGGATCTGTATTGCAGGTAGATACCCGGCGCGTGATGATCAACGCTGAAGATGAACACCTGCAGCGCGCACGCATCGGGAAGCTGGTTGTGCTGAAACAAGGCGCTGTCGATGACTGGCTGATCGGCATGGTGGACAGAATTGTGCGCCAGATTGTGACGGCGGATACGACAGTAGAAGATGGAGAGAGAAAAGATACGGACAGCAATAGTCCCTTGCCGCTTTCAGGAAACGCTGTGACCGTCACGCTTGTTGGTATGGTGCGTTGGAATGCCGGAAAGGCCGGGCATGAATTCACACGGTCATTGCTGGATATGCCTGATATTGGCCAGGACTGTTTTGTTCTCAAGGGCGATTCGCTGAAGGCTTTCATGGGACTTCTTGTGAAAAAGGGCGATACGGAGCAAGCCCTTGAAATCGGGAAATATACTCTGGATCCGGATGCTACTGCCTACCTGGATGGTGACAAATTTTTCCAGCGCCATGCCGCTCTTCTGGGCAGCACGGGCTCGGGTAAATCATGGACTGTAGCGACAATCCTGGAACGCGCCGCCCGGTTGCCATCTGCCAATTTGATCGTGTTTGATCTGCATGGCGAGTACCGCGAACTGAGCTACGCCGACCATCTCCGAATCCCCGGGCCGGATGATCTTGGCACGGTTGCGACTCCGGAACTGCTTTATCTGCCGTATTGGCTTATGAACTGCGAGGAACTTACGGCAATGTTTGTCGAAAGCAGTGAATTTACGGCACACAATCAGACCCTTGTGTTTCAGGATACTGTTTTTACTGAAAAGAAGAAAATTCTTGAAGCAGAGAAAAAAACCGAAGTTCTCAACTCCTTTACGATTGACAGCCCTGTTCCCTTTAATCTCGGCACTGTAGTGGCTGAGATCCGGCGGCTTAATGACGAGATGGTGCAAGGTGTTCGTGGTATGAAGCAGGGAAAATTCTATGGACAATTCAGCCGCTTTCTCGCTAGAATTGCCACCAAACTCAATGATCGACGATATGGATTTCTTTTTCAGTCGCCGAATGAGTTGCATACTTATGAATCGTTTCACTCACTTGCTGAACAGCTCCTTGCTTTTTCCGATAAGCACAAGGGAATCAAAGTTATCGATTTCTCCGAAGTGCCTTCCGACGTGCTTCCCGTAATGCTGGGCATTGTTGGCCGTCTCATTTACTACCTTCAGTTCTGGATGCCTGATGAGAAGCGCCACCCAGTCGCACTCGTGTGCGATGAGGCCCATATTTACCTGCCGAGAGACAAGGGCAATCCTAATCAGCAAAGGGCAGTGGAAAGCTTTGAAAAAATTGCCAAGGAAGGGCGCAAGTATGGAGTGTCGCTGATGATTGTCAGCCAACGGCCATCCGACGTGAGTGCCACGATTCTTAGCCAGTGCAACAATGTCATGGCATTGCGGCTGACCAACAGTAACGATATATCCGCAGTGAAGAATATGATGCCGGAAAGCATGACGAGTTTTATGGAGATGCTGCCTGTTCTGGATATTGGGGAGGCCATGGTTGTAGGTGATGCAGTCCTTCTGCCCAGCCGGATTCGTATCAATCGGCCTGCTGAACAACCACTGAGCGCCACCATTGATTTCTGGACGGAGTGGAGTCGTAAAGATATTTTGCCGGACTGGGTGCTGGCCGCGGAAAATATGCGGCGGCAAAGGAGAAAGACTTCGTGAAACGACGTGAATATGGCATAAATCTTGATGATGGTGTTGCGCTCTCAACAGATGAAGAGTTCCGCTTGCTCTATGTACCTTGTAATCCGGATGAAACGACTTGCTTGCAAGGATGGTTTGCTGATGATACACAGGAGCCCCTTCTGTTAGGAGGTCAGATTGGATCCGGGAAGACGACTCTCCTCAGGGAGGTTTCCCGCTCTTTTATTGATTCTCACATTATTACAGTGTCCTTCGACACCGATCCCATTGAGCCATCGGAAGGCGGCTATTCCATGCTTTTGTTTGGCCGCATACTTCAGGCTTGCTTGAAGGCCGGGGTGGAAATAGATGGCTGTGGAATAGTTCTGTCCGATTTCCCGTCCATTAATGCGGATTCATGGCACGCTTTTGCCGATAAAACAACATTTTGGCCTTCGAATCTGCAAGAGGCCGAGCGATTGCGGGATGTTTGTGCGGTTATGAGTGAAAACGCCAGGCTGGTGCGTAAGGCATGTGGCCAGTTGCTGAATCGCCTGCGAGAGCTTACGTCACGAGAGCCTATTATCATTGCTGAAGGTATTGATAAATTTAATCCCGGCACACCTGAATACTTTTCGCTTTGTGATACCCTGGCTTTTTTGGCCAAGAGGAAAACGCTTTTCGAGGTCAACGCAATTCATCTCTTTCAAAAGCAGGGCTTTCGGCCTGGCATCCGAAAACTTTTTGTCGGAGGTATTGGCGAAGACATGCTCTTCGAAATGCTGCAAAAAAGACTTGGTTCCTATGCCCCGGTTTACCAGGATGCGTTTTCTTTGATCGTCGATTATTCCGGCGGCAACGCCCGTCAGGCACTGAGGCTTCTCAATGCCTACTATTTTCGACGTACCCAACGCCAAAATGACCACCCAGCGGCAATCACCCTGGCTTGCCATCAGGTTGGCAAGAACCTTTTGAATGTACCTTACGGCAGTTTTCCCACAGACATTTTTGCCGTTGTAAAACGTGACGGCTATATGGAGGGCGCTCTGTTTACAGATCGCGAAAGCGCGCAGGGCGCTAATGACGCGGTTTATCATAACTGGTTGTTCGTGCAGGGCGAACCGGACCCAGCCACACCGACAAAGTGGCCTGCCATCATTAATCCGTTGATTGATGAGGCGATCAATTGGGAGGCAGACGCTCCAAGGACACCAGAGGAAGAAGCCGTCAGAAAATGGGCGCAAGATCACGACATAAGTCCCCTTGGCCTGAATCTTCCTGTTGATGATAATGGAAAACCTGCCTGGGACAAATTCTGGAAAGAGATTGAATCGTCCTCTTTTTCAAACAGAGACGCTCTGAGCATTCTCGGGTTGATCGAGGAGATCGCAGCGGGCCTGTTCGGTGTTGAACGGCAGGACCGCATTATCATAACCTATCGGGATCGTAAAAATCTGGAAGCAGTCAGGGATTTTCTTGTAGGTGAAGCCAATACTTACTCCCTTTTCCCCTGCGAAGAGATCACCCTGGAAGGCGGTAACGGACGAGAGCCGGTCATTGAATTGTTGATGCGGTTTGCCGAACGTGACCCTAATCGCATTTATTCCGTGGAACTTACTGGAAAATGGACAGATATCCAGCTTCGCGACCTTGAACACCGGCGTGATATCCTCGACAACCTGCAAATGCTCTGGTGGATACAGCAGGACGATCTGAAACGGTATCTTCGTTTCTGGACACAGTTACGTCAGTTCTTCCGGATTTACAGACTCGAAGATGAGTTGTGGCGTGGTATTACGATGGAAGAGATTCAGGCGGATATTGATTTCATTAAAGAAATGTCAGATGAATCTGATCCGGAAGGCGTCCGCAGGCTATCAGCAGTTCTTTCTTACCTCAAGGAGTCCGGAGGTAAGTCATGAACGACAATAAACGCCAAGCCATCGTGTGGGATACGATCGAACGCATTGCTTTCCGTCCAAATCCACCAGAGAGCTGGTTGGGTGTCTATGCAAAAACCCTGCATAAGCTCTGGGGAATGGAATCGGTGTGGGCTCGTTTCGGCATAGATGACGAATTCATCGTTACCTTTCTGAACCTGAAATGTAGACACTTTATTGAGTCGGTATCCAAATACTCAATATCATTTCTACATGGTTCCTCCGACTGTTTGCATTGGCAAATTCATGTAGATCCGGAATTTCACAGCAAAGCTTCATTGCAGATCACTGTTGGCAAGTATCCCCATCAGCAAATGGGTGAGCTTCACAGCGATGTAGAGGCTGTCCTCAACGGCATGCTATTCCATCCGCGTTGTCACACCCATCTTGAAAAGATTGGAGTTCTGCCGATGCCACTTGATCAGGATAGAGGTGGGTTAAAAGCACACGAAGTTCGTATTTGTGGAGGAATTGAGAATCCGTATGTTTTCCTTTTTCATCTTCGTTATCAGTTCTGTCTTGTTTCCGGCCAAGCCAGGGATATAGAAAAGACGCGCTTGATTGATCTCTTTGAGAATGCAATTCGGAACAATAGAACCGTGAATCCTCGCGATCTCTTCAATTTTTAGGACAGGAAGAATTGATATAGCAAAAAGAAATGGCTGGCCAGAGAGTGGCCAAAGCAGTGAATGCGGGTAAGGCCTGGGACTGTGAGGCGGTTAATTTTGTCAATCCCGACCGTCCACCGCTCAAAAAATAACTTCGCGTTTTCGTGCTTAAGATTTGAGTCAGGCGCGTAATTGCAAGGGGTTTGACCTCCTGAAAATTGAGCATGATCTTTTTAAAGAGTGGGGGGTAATCTCTTGCTGGAAATGTCTTATTTACGGCAAGGAGCGAATATGGATAATATACCTTCTTCGATAAGAGACAATCATAAAAGAGGATGCATTGGTGATTTCTTAAAGCAAGAAATAGATGAAGGAAGCAACCTCTCAATTGTGTCGGCATATTTTACGATTTATGCATATCAGCGGCTGAAGGATAGCTTGAATAATATTGAATCGCTTGATTTTCTGTTTGGCGAACCGACTTTCATTAAAGATATTGATCCGTCAAAAACAGATAAAAAAGAATTTAAAATCGAAGATGACAAACTAATAATTCCCATTGAAAGCAGATTACAGCAAAAATCTATAGCAAAAGAGTGCAGTGACTGGATAAAAGACAAAGTTAAAATAAAATCAATGGTAAAGCCAAATTTTCTGCACGGCAAAATGTATCATGTAAAAAACAGCAGTGGTGTTCAAAAAGCAATTTTTGGAAGCTCAAATTTCACTGTAAACGGCCTGGGTCTCGGAGGCAGCCCGAATATTGAACTCAATATGGAAGTGACTGACGATAGAGACAGGACTGATCTGTTAAACTGGTTTGAAGAAATCTGGAATGATGACTGATCTGTTAAACTGGTTTGAAGAAATCTGGAATGATGACACCGGCCTTGTGGAGGATGTGAAAGATGAAGTTCTTAAATATATTGAGCAGCTTTATATAGAAAACGAGCCGGAATTTATATACTTTAAAACACTTTACCATATTTTTGAAAAGTTTTTATCAGAGCAAAAACAGGGCGGACTTCTTAATGAGAATACAGGTTTTTTTGAAACAAAAGTATGGGATATGCTCTATGCGTTTCAAAAAGATGCTGTCAAAGGAATAATAAATAAAATCCTTAAACATAATGGATGTGTGCTTGCCGACAGCGTTGGGCTTGGAAAAACTTTTGAGGCGCTGGCAGTTATTAAATATTTTGAACTCTTAAATTATAAAGTACTCGTGTTGTGTCCAAAAAAGTTGAGCGATAACTGGACTCTGTATCAGGCTCAAAACAACAGCCTGTTAAACCCGTTAGTCGATGACAGATTGGGCTATACGGTTCTCAGCCATACTGATTTAAGCAGAGAATCGGGCAGATCCGTCACTAACATAGATCTCGGGACACTCAACTGGAGTAATTACGATCTTGTTGTAATAGATGAATCACACAATTTCAGAAACAATACAAAGGGCAAACGGGATGAAGATGGAAATATAATAAGGAAGAGCAGATACGAGAAATTGATGGATGAGATTATAAATTCCGGTGTAAACACAAAAGTTCTGATGCTCTCGGCAACTCCGGTAAACAATAATCTGAAAGATTTGAGAAACCAGTTATATTTTATTTCAGGCGGCAGGGATGACGGCTTTTATGAAAAAACCGGCGTTAAAAACATCGCTCGTACAATTAAAAACGCTCAAACTGTGTTCACCAACTGGGCTGATCCTGAAAAAAATGCGCATCGCAACACAAAAGAACTTCTTGAACGCCTGGATTCCTCATTTTTTAAACTTCTTGATGAACTTACTATTGCCCGTTCCAGAAAGCATATACAAACCTATTATAAGGATGAAATGAAACGGATCGGGGCCTTCCCCAAAAGGCTTCCTGTGATATCAAAAGCTCCGGATATCGATACAATAGACGAATTCCCTTCTTACGATAGAATAAACAAAGAAATAATGACCTATAAGCTCTCTCTGTTTAATCCATCGGCCTATGTAAAGGATGAGCACAAGGCTTTTTATGAAGAAAAAGCGGGAAAAACGATTGCTGCTTTTTCGCAGGAAAAAAGGGAATATTTTCTTATTGGAATGATGAAGATAAACTTTCTCAAAAGACTTGAAAGCTCTATTGAATCCTTTGAAATATCAATGGAAAGAACAATAGACAAGATAAGCGGGCTTGAAAATCGGATATTTGACTTCAAACAAAGAGCCCAAAGAACAATTGATTCAGAAGAGATCGAGGCGTCTGAAATATATGATGAAGATGATGCCGAGCTCAATGATGCAAACAGCATCGGCAAAAAATTAAAATTCAACCTCGCTCATCTGGACCTGGATTTATGGCTGAAAGATCTGAAAAGCGACAAAGATGCTTTAGTGCTTCTAAAAACAAGCTCCAAAGCAGTAACGCCTGACAGAGATAAAAAGCTTTCAGTATTAAAAGGATTAATAAAAGGCAAAATAGATAAGCCTCTAAACAGCGAAAACAAAAAAGTGGTTATTTTTACAGCCTTTGCCGATACCGCCAATTACCTTTATGAAAACCTTAAAGATTATACAAAAAAAGATTTAGGTTTAAATATCGCCCTTGTTATTGGAAGCGGCGCAAATAAAACAACGTTTGGCAAAACTGAGTTTGGTCATATCCTTGCCAATTTTTCTCCTATCTCAAAAAATAGAGACAAAATACCTTCGATGTCACAAGATGCGCAGATAGATATACTTATCGCCTCAGACTGTATCTCAGAAGGACAGAACCTGCAAGATTGTGACTACCTTGTCAATTATGACATACACTGGAATCCGGTAAAGATAATACAGAGATTTGGACGAATTGACAGGCTTGGAAGTAAAAATGCTAAAATTCAGCTTGTAAACTTCTGGCCGACCGATGATTTAAACAATTATATCAATCTCAAAGACAGGGTTGAAGCAAGAATGGCGCTTGTTGATATTGCGGCAACAGGGGAAGAAAATCTTCTTGAAACAGATCAGATTCAGGATTTGCTGGAAGATGACCTGAAATTTAGAAACAGGCAGTTAAAAAAACTTCAAAAAGAAGTTCTGGATTTAGAAGAACTGGACGAGAACATCTCTTTGAGTGAATTTACACTTGATGATTTCAGAATAGAACTGACCAATTATATGGATAAAAACAGGCAAAAACTTGAAGATGCTCCATTTGGCCTCTACGCAGTAGCTCCTTCGCCTTCCGGCAGCTTTTGTAATGCATCTGATTTTTCAGACATAAACGAAAGCGCAAAAAAGATTATCAAGCCCGGCGTTATTTATTGTCTGAGGCAAAAAGGAAATACAGATGGTAATGAAACCGTGAATCAGTTGTCTCCATATTTTCTGGTTTATGTACGAGATGACGGCGCAGTTCGTTTTAATTATACTCATTCTAAACAGATACTTGAGATTTTCAGGCTGCTAAGTAGCGGAGCAAATAAACCTTATGAAAAATTATGCGATATCTTTAATAATGAGACAGATAACGGTTCACAAATGGATAAGTACAGCGAACTTTTAAAAACCGCTATTGCTGAAATAAATTCTGTATTTAAAAAAAAGGTGAAGATTGGACTAACCCGCGACAGAGGAGCTTTGCTTATTCCAAAAACAAAACAGGCAGACAAAAGCGATCATTTTGAACTGATAACATGGCTGGTAATCAAATAAGAGATGAAAATGGAACTCAGGCAGAAAATACAAAACGCAATAAACGATTTTAAGAACCATGATTTATTTGAAGCAGGCATAAATCTGTTTCAATCTCTTGGCTACAATACACAGAGGCAAAGCAGGCTTGATAACCGGACATTCAAAGGCTTTTACAATGATTTTATAGACGGGAACGACAATATCCCTGATGTTGAAAAATTTAAACAAAAAGCCCTGACTTCAGATTGGCAAAGCATCGAGATGCTCTTTCAGCTTACAGAATCTGAAATGAGCAGCCAGGACGCTCTGTTTAGTGCGGGTAGAGTTGATAAGACCATTATAGAGGCATACCTTTTCTTTGCAATTGAACTGAAAGGAACAGACTACAGCCGGACAAAGCTTTCTGATATCACCAGATATCTGAACCGGGTGTTCCCCATGCCTGTAATGGTTCTTTTTAAGTATGGCAGGCAGTTAACGCTTTCCGTTATAAAAAGAAGACTCCACAAAAGAGATGAAAGCCGCGATGTCCTGAAAAAAGTAACCCTTATCAAAGATATAAAAATCAAGAAACCGCATCGGGCGCATATTGAGATACTTTTTGATTTAAGTCTGGAGGAATTAAGAAAAAGAAGACTTTAGATAGTTCCGAGCTTAATAAAAAATTCTACAAAGAGTTGTCGATCTGGTATTATTATGCTGTTTCAAAAATTAAATTGCCAGATATCGCGGATGCTTATGCAGGCAGGGCAAACCCTGAAGAAGAAAATACAAAGCAGTTTGTTATCCGTTTAATTGCCCGTTTGATTTTTTGCTGGTTTTTAAAAGAAAAAGAACATCTTATAGCGCCGGAGCTGCTGGAATTATATGACCATCAGGGGGATTCCAGGTGTTTTATCATAAAGGAAGATGAAAAGACCTTTTTAAAAGCAAACAGCTATTACGGCGGCATACTTCAAAATATTTTTTTTAACTGCCTGAACAAGCCTATGAATTATCCCAAAGGCAGGCTTAAAAAATCTGATTATGCACAATATGATCCTACAGGCAGAACAAAGGCTGAAAAGAGACTCGATTACCGCTGTAAACATTATCTGATAGAAAATTTTGATTATGACCTTTTCAACAGCATCCCTTTTTTAAACGGCGGCCTGTTTGATAAAATTGATGGTGACAATCTTTGGGACCAAGTCGATGATAAAAATATATCAATTCCAAATGAGTTGTTTTACGGCAGGAATTCATCCGAAGGAATAAACCAGATATTATCCAGATACAAATTTACCATTGCAGAAAACACACCACTTGAAGAAGAAGTAGCGCTTGACCCGGAACTTCTCGGCTTGATTTTTGAGAACCTGCTGGCAGAAGTAAACACCGATGACAAGGCAGCTTCAAAAAGCGCAAAAAAAGCATCAGGCACATATTATACTCCCCGTAAAGTCATAGATTACATGGTTAATGAATCGCTGCTGCTTTATCTTAAAAATTATTTCAAAGAGCACGGTTTTGATAATAATGATAAGAAAATAGACGACTTAGTATATTTAGACAAGGTTGATTCAAGTGACAGCAAATTCTGCGCTGCCATTGTAAATGCTCTGGATGACATTAAGATTTTAGACCCGGCATGTGGGTCAGGAGCATTTCCTATGGGTATGCTCAACCGAATAGTTCAATTTTTATATCTCGTAGATCCAGACAATAATTTATGGCTGAGCAAATATATAACGAAACTTCCGCCAGAACTTCAGGAAACAACAAGAAAAGAGCTGGTAAAGCACGATCTCAATTATGTAAGAAAGCTCGGCATAATAAGAAATGCCATATACGGCATAGACATACAACCGATGGCTTCCCATATAACCAAACTGCGTTTTTTTGTTTCACTGCTGATTGATCAGAAGGTTGATAAAAGCAAACCCGACAATAATTATAACATTATTTCTTTTCCAAATATTGAAACCAAAATTATCTGTGCCGATTCCTTAAAGAACGCATCAACACAAATAGATTGGACTGCTGAAAATTTGTTTAAAAAACTTAAACAATCCAAGGAGAAATATTATCAACCGCAAATTGCATCAAAACTTGAAGAAAAAGATAAAATTGCCGAACAGATAGCGGAAATGCTTTCCGCATTATACCCTAATTTTGCAGAGGAAATAACCGGAAGAAGGGAGGCTGATCCAAAATCAGAAAAAGAGAGAAATAAACACATTTTTAAAGAATGGTTTATGCATGGTTCGGTAAGCGCGCCATTTTTTAACATTGATCTGTTTTTCCCGGAACTAAAAGGCGACGGCTTTGATATTGTATTGGGGAATCCCCCTTATGGCGGCGCTAAGATATCAAATGACTTGAGGAATGCTTTGGGAATAGAAAGCAAAGATCCCTATGGAGCTTTTATTTCACGTTTTATTGGAGACGGGGATTACAAAAGACCAACCCCTCTGAAGCACAGCGGTATTTTGGCTTTAATTGTATCAGATACATTTATGACCATAAAAAGCCACAAGCCGCTACGCAGACAGATCATGAACAGCTATATTCACAAGATGATCCGTGTTCATCCTGATACATTTAAAGCCACTGTCAATACTGCAATTATAATAATTCAAAGAAATGTTTTTCCCAAAGATACGCCCGCAAACAAATTCAATATTGATCCAAATCATCAATGCCTGATGACGGACCTGACAACTATAAGCATACACGAAAATCACGACCGCTTTCTGGAACTGCTTTACCGGACAATCGATACTGAACTTGTAGAAGATATTGAAAAACACAGCAATAAACTCCCAGTGCTTAAAAGGAAAGGTGATAACTGGACAAGCGAAAGCTCTGAAGAATATGCGATTTATACCTATCCACAGAATCTGATTAACACCAATAGCAACCTGCCTTTTTTTGTGGCAAGTCCAAAACTTTTTGCATTTATGAATGATAAAACAGCCAAGAAAAAAGATATGCAGATTGAAGCTAATAAAGTAAAGGCAAGACTGATTGAAATAAACGGCAAAGAAATTCCGGTGGTGAAACTTGGTGAAATAGCGGAAAATGTTGGAGGAGTTAAAACCTATAATAATGAAAGATACATTAAAACAATAAAAAGACGTGGAAGATATACAATTATACAGCCTTCTGAAATAACAATTCATTTGAATACAATAGAAAAAAACAAAGGCATCAAATCAACTAAACCTTATTTTGTTGAATTTGATAAAAGTGGTGAAATGATTTCCGATAATGGGATGCTGATTAATTATTATAAACCTTGTGAGTTTTATATTGATTGGTCTGAAAAAGCTGTTTCGTTCTACAAAGCAAATAACGGCTTAAGAAATAAACATAGATACTTTCAACAAGGAATAACTTATTCTGTAACCGGAGTATATGCTCCCACCTTTAGAATGGGAACTGGATTTATATTTGGCCAAAAAGGTGCAACTATTTATTGTGATTTGTACTCTATCCAAGAGCTGCTTGGAGTTTTATGCTCAAAATTAATTCGTTTTGAGATTAAAAATTATTTATCACATGGAGTAGATAATACAGATTCTTTGATAGCTGAAATTGTTTTTCCATCAAATTTTAATAAAAGAATAAAGCTATTAGCTAATCAAATCATCAAAAAACAAAAGCAAAACCCTCGCTATGACTACGCCAGCAATGAACAGCTAAAAATGGACCGTCTTGTTTACGAAGCTTACGGATTAAACGAAGATGATATTCGGGAAGTAGAAAACTGGTATGTGAGAAGATATCCTAAACTTGCGGCTGCACAAAGAGCAAATCTTGAAGCAAAGCAAAAAGCAGAATCAAAATGAATTACTGGTTAATAAAGTTTTCTCCAAAACGGACTTCATGGGTAGATATTCTTGTTAAGGGCAAATTTACAATGCGTGGTGTGCGTAATTATCAAGCCAGAAATTATTTAAAAGAAATGGCCCTTTCTAATATTGTACTATATTATCACAGCCAGTACGAATTGCAGGTAATGGGCCAAATGGAAGTAATTCGCACTGCCTACCAGGATATCAGTTCGTCAGATCCAAAATGGATTTCAGTCGATTTCAAGCCGGTTAAAACCCTGGAAAATCCGGTAACCTTAAAGAAAATCAAAGCAACCAGAGAACTCCAAAACATAGCCATCATTAAACAGCCAAGATTATCTGTGATGCCGATAACAGAATATGAATTTGATACATTATTACATCTTTCCACCGTGTAATGTTATTATTATCCGTCACAACAGAGAATGAAATCAAGAGCAAGACAAATATTAGAGAAGTCGATTGACGCTATCATTGCAGCCAGGTAGCCAGGTAGGGTGCATTCCATGCACCACAACTTACAAACAATGATTGAGTACAGCTTATGTCGAACTATCGACGAGCAAATATTAAAGGTGGTACCTATTTTTTTACAGTGGTGACTTATCGACGACAAAATTTTCTATGCAATGAAAATGTCCGAAAGGCATTACGTGATGGTATCCGGAATGTACAAACTATTCATCCATTTATCATTGACGCATGGGTGCTGCTGCATGACCACCTCCATTGTATATGGACGCTGCCGCCAAACGATGCGAATTTCGGCATACGGTGGGCGATGATAAAACGGTTTGCAACAAAACAATGCGGTCCGTCACTGTATCGTGACGAATGGATGACTGAATCAAAATGGCGGAGAAAAGAATCCACAATCTGGCAACGACGTTTTTTGGGAACATCAAATACGTGATGATCGAGACTATGAAATACATATGGATTATATCCATTACAACCCGGTGAAACACAATCTGGCTGTGCGCGTAACCGATTGGCCTTATTCGACTTTTCACCGCTATGTTCGAAAAGGCGTTTATTCGGGGAATTGGGGCGGTGCTAATATTATGGATGCTAAAGGGGATTATGGCGAATAAATTCTGGTGGGCGATGCGCATCCGGTTTTTTGGTGCGTAAAACGCACCCTACGATTGCAAACAACGATTGAGTATGGCTTATGTTAGACAATCAAAACAGGTAGGGTGCATTTCATGCATCATCACCGGCTGCAAACTACTTTTTGAGTTTGCTGAAGAATCCCTTGGATATTTTGAATAAGGGTAGTTATAAAATTGAAACAAAAGTGCATATATAATATGAGGATATAGCCATGAAAATAGAATCCATAAGCCTGAAAAACTTTAAGGCATTTAAGGATACCAGGATGCTGGATATCCCACATTTTTGTGTTCTTGTAGGTGCAAATGGCTCGGGAAAGTCAACCTTGTTTCAAGTGTTTGCTTTTCTGAAAGAGGCATTAGCGAGCAATGTTCGCACCGCGCTTA
>JAFCZU010000609.1 GCA_019314185.1 Deltaproteobacteria bacterium
AACACCCTCCAGAGACTTGCCGTAATAGTAAGGAAGAAGGCTTTTCACGTTCAAGAGCACGGGATGACCCTCAATTTCTATGCCGACTTCACTCGCCTTTCTCAGGTAAGGAAGAGCTTCTTCATACCTCTCTAATTGAGTAAGTGCTGCACCCAGAACATAATGCAGAAACCCGCTGTCAGGAAATTCAGCAATGCCAAATTGGAGGTTTTTAACGGCCAGGTCATCCTCCCTTAATTGAAGGTAACAATTAGTGGCCATGGTGAATAAATGCTTGTAAAAACTTTCTTTCTTCCCGCCGGCCATGGCCGTTTCAAGGCATTCAATACAATTGGCATAATCTTTGATCCCGAAATAGCTCTGCGCGAGATGATAATGTTCTAATGGCGTTCTGTCTCTGTCTTTACCTGCATTCAGGAGAATATGCAGATTCCTTTCGGCCTTGGCCTTGATGGCCTCCTCATCCTCGTACCCGGTATGAAGGATATGAACATCTTCTTCCACCACCTTTATCCCAAGCCTGTTCAGAGATGGAAAAATCTGCTCATGGACCTGCCCTTCAAAACAGGCGCCTTTTATATTGGGGAAGATCCTGAGCTGATAATTGACAGCGGCCTCACCGTCTATGTTCCGATTTATGATACGCAGCCTGCAGGACAGATTCTTAGAAGCTGGAAACCGCTTTTTCAGCCGTTTCAGCCCCTGCCGGTCCTCATGAGAAATGCGGTCATCAGCGTCAAGCCATAGAATATAATCTCCAGTCGCGTGCCTGATTGATTCGTTTCTCGCAGCGGCAAAATCATCACACCATGGAAACTCAAACACCTTTGCTCCCAGTTCTCCGGCTATCTCTCGTGTATCATCATCAGAACCTGTATCCACCACGATAATTTCATCAACAACAGGTTTAACCGACCGGATACAATCCGCAATGTTTTTGGCCTCATTCTTTACAATCATGCAAAGCGATAATCTCATTGACTTCCTTGCCCCGATCCGTGCTTTAGACTTTCTGCTCCTTTTTTTCACCGGATTTCCTCTTTGGTAATAATATTAGTTCGTCCAGTTTTCAATTTTAAGATTAGATACTCTTGAAAAATGCTTTTCATTGTTTGTAACAAGAGTTGTTTTTTTACTCCTGGCATGGGCTGCAATCATCATATCCATAGCACCTATGACATTGCCATTCGCTTGTAATGATGCCCTGATATTTCCATAGTGTTCCGCTGCGTCTTTGTCCCAGGGGATAATATTTAAGTGCTTAACAAAATCATCCACTATTGATCTGTTTATTTTTTTAGAGGATGAATGTTCAACACCATAAATCAATTCTGCATAAGTAACGACGGATATACAAATTTGATCCATTTCTAAAGCCTCAAAACGATCAAATACTTTTAATGGCCTTTCCCGTATAATATAACTGCAAATATCTGTATCAAGCATGAACCGGATCATTTAAAAATATCCCTTTCTTCCAAGTCTAAGAAAGAAAAAAATCTTTCCATGAATCCGGTTTGGTTGATAAAATTACTTTTTCCCCAACTTTATAAATATAAACCTCTTTGCCTGGGAATCGAAATTCTTTCGGAAGACGTATCGCCTGACTTCTCCCATTTTGAAATATTTTTGCTGTTTGTGGTTGCATTTTTATCGCCTCTCTGTTTAGTCTATACCAAGTTATATACTATATATAATACATACCGTGGTCTATATCAAGTGTTTAGATAATTTTTGTTATTAACAATGGTCTTTTACAAAACTTCAGATATTGCATTCTCCTGAGGAATGACACCGCTTGATAAATTTAATATCAGCAACGTCAGTAAAAAACTCAATAAAATTAATATTAAAATCTCAATAGCCAATTATAAACCTTTTCCTTGTTATGTTCTTCTTTCAAATTACATGTTTACGTGTGACCTTTAGGTTAAAAAACGTTTTGTTTTTTGTTTTCATTGCGATGTATCATAATAAAGAATTCTAGAAAATCTAGGCTAAATATCATTCAGTCTTAAATACCAATTGGTTGAATGAGTTATTTGCCTCTGGACGTCCCGCACTACGCCAATAACTACTTTTTCTCATAAGAAGACCTTGTACCCTGTATTGAGAGCCCGTGCTAACCGTTTGGCCATATCTTTTCCTATAGCCCGTTTACCATTCTCCATTTCAGAAATATGATGAGGCTTTACTCCAATTTTCTTTGCCAATTCAGCCTGAGTCAGTTTCTCACGACCTCTGGCTCCTTGGAGGACACTTCCAGGTCCAAGTTCAGGAAAAGCTTCTTCCCATGTCACCAGTTCTTCCTCATCATTACCCGGGATACTGTACTGAACACCAGCCAGGTCCAAAAATTGGCTGAATGCAGATTTGACCCGATCTACTTCTGCTGTAGGTACACGGATACAAATATCAGCAAATTTTGTTGTAATCGATTCCCTCGTGCGCTCCGGCATACTTTATCTCCACAATCTTGATTTCGTATTCAGTGACCTTCCACACGGCCACATATGTTGGATTGCCTTTTTTAAAATGACAATGGTAACAATCTCTTTCCCCGCGTATTTTTCCATAATTGGGCCACTTATCTTGCACAGGACCGTATTCTTGAATTTCCTTAACAAGAAAATTAAGCCGTTTCCTGGGACTTGGAGGCAACCTCTCAATCCGCCTCTGCAATTTCTTGCTTACCCTTACCGTCCAACTCATTTGGTATATTTATACCTTTTTTAGGTTATATGTCAAGAAAAAATGATATGACACAAGGGAGGGCGAGAATTTATACGCAAGATGCGGCCCAAAAGTTTTTAATCAATAATTTCTTTCTCCAGACTTCTTCTTCTCAAATTATTACCCAAATTAATAACTTAATTTAGAACTAGCGAGACGGTTTAAACTGATACCGGCTTCTGCTGCTTTAATGGCAAGTTCACGATGGACATCCGGAGGAATCCGAACCATAAATTTCCCGCTATAATTCTTAATAGCAATAGGTTCAGGGATTTTTTCTTTGACATGGTGTGTCACCACTGTTACACTTAAATTCAATTTAATCGGGAGGAAAAGATCATGCCATCTCAAAACCCACGTATAAATGTAGTCTTGAACAATTTACTTTACCAGGATGTCCGACTTCTCGCAGAAAAGGATAATGTCTCATTGTCTGCCAAGGTCAGAGACTTGCTCAAAGAGGCCATCGAAATTCAAGAGGATATCGCCCTTTCCGGATTTGCCGAAAAAAGGGAACAATCATGGAACGACTCAAAGACCCTAAGCCATGATGATGTATGGCATTAAAATTCGGCTCTTGTGAAAAGGCAATGGCATACAAACTCAAATACCATCCGAATGTTAAAAGATCTGACCTGCCTCAAATTGATGCTAAAAACAAGAGCATGATCAAAAGAGCCATTGAAAATCGGCTTGCCACGCAACCGGAAACCTATGGGAAGCCCTTACGAAAAACCCTCAAAGGATACTGGAAGTTGAGAGTCGGAGATTACCGTATTGTTTTCAAAGTTTACGATAACAGTATTTTTATCTTCGGTATAATTCACAGAAAAGAAGTTTACAGGCTCATCAAAAAACGAACAGAAAAATAAGGAGAA
>JAFCZU010000610.1 GCA_019314185.1 Deltaproteobacteria bacterium
GTGTGAACTGCTGGAGAATAAATTACTTGGAAAAGAAAGCCCGGAAGCAAAAAAGATAGAAAAAATCAGGAAGCAGAAAGACAGAAGAAGGCGGAGAACCCCCTGATATCCGCCTTGGTTGGATAAATCCGTCTAAAGCCGGACGCTATGGCGCATTGAAGAACCAACGGGAACTTGTTATAAAAAAAGAAACAGTTGATGTCGTACGGAGAAAAGTATGCTCTTTAGTCGTGTATATGGGAAATAACGGACAAACAGAAGTTGCATGTGAATGAGAGATAATCATAGAAAGGAATCTTATGGCAAATCCACTTGCTGTTGCTGGAACTAACTCAAAATATAAGCACCCAGATGCAAGCCCGGCAGGATTTTGGGCAGGAGTATGGCATGGATTAATAGCACCCATTGTATTCATTGTTAGCCTGTTCAATTCAAGCGTGGGTATATATGAAATTAACAACAACGGAAGATGGTATGATTTCGGTTTTATGATCGGGATTAGTGGCTCTTTGGGAGGTGGTGGTGCCTCCTCAGTCTAAGTCTGCCAAGTAGGGTGTGCAACTTGTTTGCACACGCGGAATCATTTAATAAAAGAGATTGAACGAGTCCGCCATAGGCGGATAAATATTGAAGAACCAACGGGAAGTTGGTATATAGAAGAAAAAAGTCGGTGTTTGGAGTTTTATACAGACTGTATAATTATTGTTGAATGAATAATATAGAACATGGCCAAGCGTAATAAGAATAAACAGAAACGCAAGCGTTCTAAAAGCAAAAAGAACCGGACTCCAATTAGTGGCCACACTCGTCAGGGCAGTCAACTAAAACCGCCATTTTCGAAGTTAGAGAATGTCCAATTATGCAACTGGATGAACGATCGTCTTCCTGAGATGATATGGGCTGCGTTAATCATAGTTGCTGTTGACCGTGATTATGCACTTGTGCAATTCAGACGGATACTTGATTTTATTAGCAAGCATGAGCAAACAGAGAATCTCTCTGATATCACGTTGACAGGTTTTTCGAAAATGGAAGAACCGCTTCGAGAGGAGATTCTTTCTTTTATTATTAAACCACCAGAGACTGCTTATGCACTTGCAACACTTCGCCTCTTTGAGGCTTTGCCAGCATATGATACGTGGGACCGTCTTCTCCCAAAAGTTGAACCTAATGTAGAGTTGTTGATGGATGCTGTTGGGGCTACTTTGTGGCATCAATCGCAAGAGTCTACAGATCTCCGTTGGGTAAAGTTAATGGCCAAGGTCGTAACGGGAAAAATTCGAGGAATTCCTGAGAAACAGGCAAAAGAATGGTGTGGTTATCCTAATATGGGCGATCAACGTTCTGTTCGGCCGAGTATACGTGCAGCAGAAATGATCCAATTTCCAGGTGATACCCCCGGCACAGCTTGGACAAAAGCATTCTGGGATGAGGCATGGGAGAACACGTCCTGTCTTGCTTTAACTGAAAGTAAAGACTCACGACCATTTGAGGTTGGAGCAACACGCCAGCAGGTTTATTTTGTCCTTGATAAACTTAAGCTACATTGGAAAGAGACCCATTCAACGACAGCTATCGATGCAAAACATGATGGTGTATTTGGAATGGCGTTCTATGCATTACGTATTTTAGCAGAATTATTTTCAATAGAGATAGGCAATTCAGTTCTTGGGCGCTTAGGGATTCGTACTATTTTAGAAGTACACATTAATCTCCGTTTCCTTTTGACCAAAAACGATAAAAATCTATGGAAGAAGTGGCGTGTGTACGGAGCAGGTCAGGCAAAACTTAACGCCCTTAAGTTCGACGACAACATTGAAGCACCAAAACATATCGATGTTGAGAGTGTCGAGAAGATCGCGGGAGAAGACATGTGGGAGGAGTATTTAACAATCGATCTTGCAAGTTGGAGTGGTCTCGATTTACGTCGTCTAAGCGAACAATCAGGACTCAAGGATACTTACGATAAACACTATTCATGGACATCTGGCTACGCACATGGTATGTGGGGAGCGATACGGGAATCATGCTACCAAACATGTGGGAATCCGCTTCATCGCTTACACCGATATCCTGAAAGAAGGAGACTTCGGGATACTGTCGACGATGCAGCTCAAATAGTAGATCA
>JAFCZU010000152.1 GCA_019314185.1 Deltaproteobacteria bacterium
TATTCGGGAATGGATGATTTTAACGGAGCTGTAGCGAGGTGGTACAAGCGCAGATTTAATGTTGACCTTGATCCATCAAATGAGGTTGTAACCCTTATAGGGTCCAAAGAAGGAATAGCTCATATTCCCCTTGCCTTTATCAATCCAGGTGATGTGGCTCTTGTATCAAGTCCGGGATATCCGGTTTATGATATTGGTGTAAAATTTGCCGGCGGTGAAACATATTTTATGAACTTGCTTAAGGAAAATAATTTCCTGCCGGATCTTGACGCCATACCGGATGAAATAGCCGACAAGGCAAAAATGATGTTTATTAACTATCCCAATAATCCGACATCAGCCGTTGCAACTGAAGGTTTTTTCCAGGAAGTAGTCTCGTTTGCAAAATCACACAATATTATTATCTGTCATGATGCAGCTTATACAGAGATGGCTTTTGACGGATACAGTCCAATAAGTTTTCTTGAAACCAAAGACGCAAAAACGGTTGGGATAGAGTTTCATTCCCTTTCAAAAACATATAATATGACAGGCTGGCGTATAGGATTTGCAGTTGGTAGAGCAGAAGTTATTCAGGCCCTTGGCCAGGTAAAAAGCAATATCGATTCAGGAGCTTTTCAGGCAATACAGATTGCGGGAATAACAGCTCTTGAAGGGGACCAAACCTGCGTAAAATCCATGAACAAAGAATATGCTGAACGTCTTGATATCCTTGCTGAAGGGCTTTCCGGGCTTGGGCTTTCATTTGAAAAGCCAAAAGCAACATTCTATGTCTGGATCGAAACACCGGCAGGATATACTTCATCAGAATTTGCCACCCACCTGTTAACAAAGGGAGGTATTGTAGTAACACCCGGCAATGGATTTGGCGCAGCAGGTGAGGGTTATGTAAGAATGGCTTTAACAGTCGGGAAGGAAAGGCTGAAAGAGGTTATTGAAAGGATCCGTTCCATCGGTTTTTAAAGTGGTTAAGCCTCATATTGCATATATTTCTGTAGGATCCAATATAGGAGACAGGCTTGAAAACTGTCAAAACGGCATAACTGCTCTGACCGGATCGGGGATATCGACTTTAAAGGATAAATCACCATTTTATATAACAGAGCCGGTTGACTACAAAGACCAGGATTGGTTTGTTAACGCTGTTATAAAGATTGAGACCATACTTGATCCTTTTCAGCTTTTAAGCAGGCTTAAGTCAATTCAACAAGACGCGGGAAGAATTAATGATTCAATAAGATTCGGGCCGAGGATTCTTGATCTTGATATAATTATATATGATAATATAATTATAAATTTATCTGAACTTACAATCCCACATCCAAAGATGCACAAAAGAGGCTTTGTATTAAAACCTTTTTGTGATATAGATTCAATGATTGTGCATCCTGTTTTAAAAATGAATATGCAATCTTTATTAGATAACCTTGACAATAAAGGACAAAGGTTGATTCAATATAAATGCGATTATTAATATTATTAGCGGTTATATACTTTGGTTACAGAGCGCTGAAATCCTGGGTACTTCCAGGCCAGCCATTACAAAGACCTGTTTCAGGCAAAGCTGCCAATAAGATTGATGATGAGATGATCAAGGACCCTTATTGCAATGTCTATTTCCCAAAGAGAAATGGTGTGCATCTGAAAGTTGATGGAAAAGATCTGTATTTTTGCAGCACAGAATGCAGGGACAAATTTATTGCATCACATTCGGAAAAAAATGGTTAGGAAACAAATATTAAGGAATTGAGGAATTGAGGAATTGCAAATTTGAGAATTAAAATCAGTAGAATACTTTCAATTCCTGAATTATGAATTTTAAGAAAATTATATTATATATCTTGGCGTCTTAGCGCCTTTGTGGCCTGACTATTATCAAATAACGAAACAGGAGGTTTTTAATAAGTGAAATTTTTCATAGACACAGCTAATATTGACGAAATAAAGGAAGCCCACAGCATGGGAATGGTTGACGGCGTTACAACTAATCCCAGCCTTATTGCAAAAGAAGGGCGTGATTTTGAAGAGATAATCAAAGAAATTTGTACAATAGTTGACGGGCCCATAAGCGCCGAAGTTATCAGCCTTGATACCGAAGGCATGGTCAAAGAAGCGCAACATCTGGCAAGTATCAATGATAATATTGTTGTAAAGATACCCATGACGATTGACGGGATAAAGGCAACCCACAAACTTTCGAGCGAAGGGATTAAAACAAATGTAACTCTTGTATTTTCACCCCTTCAGGCTCTTATGGCTGCTAAAGCCGGAGCTACATATGTTAGTCCGTTTATCGGCCGTCTTGATGATTTGGGCAGTGAAGGCATGCTTCTTATTGAACAAATTGTTGAAATTTACAGCAATTATGCATTTGATACAGAAATTATTGTGGCAAGCGTACGTCACCCGCTTCATGTTCTTGACGCAGCCCTGATCGGCGCGGACATAGCCACCATACCCTTTAAGGTGCTTGCAAAGTTTGCAGCTCATCCCATGACCGATAAAGGCCTGAAAGCATTTCTTGCTGACTGGGAAAAGACAAAGAAATAATAGTCCTTTTAATATAAACTAAAATGAGTGATTAGCCATTAGCTTTTAGTCAAACCATATCAAGACGTTATTAAATAATAACATTTCACCCGATGGGTAATTAATAAACAATTATATAAATACATATTTCATAAGAGCCAACGGCTGATTGCTTAATGTAGGTATAATGATTCCTAAAGATAAAATAAAAGATTTGTTGAGTCATCCCAACATGTTGACTCTATACCGCATAGCGGCAATACCGGGCATTGTCCTTTTATTGATGTTTCCTAACAGATTTTGCACATTTATTGCTGCTCTGCTGTTCAGCGCTGCCGCGATTACCGATTATCTGGATGGTTATTTTGCGAGACGCCGTGGGCTTGTATCCGATTTTGGAATAATCATGGATCCTCTTGCCGACAAACTGTTAGTTTCTTCTGCTTTTATTATGCTGGCTTCTCATGGCTGGATGCCTGCATGGATGGTTTGCATCATAATAGGCAGGGAGCTTGCGGTTACAGGTTTGCGTAATTTTGTTATCGAAAATAGAAATAAAATTGCCTCATCAACACTTGGAAAATACAAAACAGGGTTTCAGATTGCGGCCATAATACCCTTATTATTTCATTATTCATATTTTGGTATCAATTTTCATGCAATCGGAACCGTATTTTTGTGGGGAGCTCTTGTTCTAACGATATGGTCTGGTGTGGATTATTTTATAAAGTTCAAAAAACTTCTTAAAATATAACTTTTCCTCTTTTTCTATATTCAGCCACAGATTTACACGGACAAGTACAGGCAAGGTAATGAATTATGCCTGTCTCGTATGTCAGATGATCGTGCTGGGGTGAATCTGTAGTTAATAATTAAATTTTTATATTGACAGAATCAGAATATATGTTTTAAAATTACAATTTTTTGCAGAGGTCTCTGAGCGGGAATAACTCAGTGGTAGAGTGCGACCTTGCCAAGGTCGAAGTCGCGGGTTCAAATCCCGTTTCCCGCTCCATTTTCCTTGATCCATTTTTTTTAGGGCGGCATAGCCAAGTGGTAAGGCAACGGTCTGCAAAACCGTTATTCATCAGTTCGAATCTGATTGCCGCCTCCATATCTATTGCCAGTATAGGTATTAAATATCAAACTTACACAATAATATAAGGGTCTGCAAAGTATTGCAGACCCTTTTTTGTTGTAATATTCTAATGAAAAAAGACATTATTCATATCATCCCTGAAAAAGAGATTGAAAAAAGAATTTCATCTCTTCAGGCTAAACTTGACGCGTGTAATCTGCCAGGCTGCCTGATTCAGGATAAAATCAATATTTTTTACTACAGTGGGACAATGCAGAACGGGGCTCTCTTTATCCCTGATTCGGGTAATCCTGTTTTTTTTATACGCCGCAGTCTTGAAATGGGAAAGCAAGAGTCTCCGCTTGAAAACCTGATACAATTTAAAAGGTTCAAAGATATTCCGCCGGTGCTCAACGCTTACGGTTATGACTTTTCCAGGTTAGGCATTGATGAAAATACCACTCCGCTGCGCCTGTTCAAGATGCTCAAAAAGGCGCTTCCTGCCACTACATTCAGCGACATCGGTTTTGTCTTGACAAAAATACGGTCCGTAAAATCAGTCTATGAAATCGCTCAGATCAGAGAGGCCGGCAAACGACACGAAACGGTTTACGCAATCATACCTGATTTGATCTATGAAGGTATGACGGAATGGGAGTTAGGGACTTTGATCGTGTGCGAAATGTTGAAATTAGGCTCCATGGGTATCGCGCGTATGGCAGGATTTAATAGTGAGTTGTTTGGCGGAAACATCTGTTTTGGCGAATCCGGTAATCATCCCTCCGCTTTTGACGGTCCTGGCGGTGTCAATAGCCAGTCGCCGGCCTTTCCTCTTCTCGGGGGGAATAAAAGATTAAAGAGCGGGGATATCATTTATATTGATACCGGTTTTGGGTATAATGGATATTATACGGATAAAACAAGAATATTCTCTCTTGGCAAGCCACGACAGGAAGTCTTGGACGCACATGCAATCTGTCTTGCTATTCAGAAAAAGATTCAGGGGCTTTTAAAACCGGGAGAACTGCCTTCAAGGATATTCGAGCAGATATATGATGAGATTATTATTCCGAAAAGCTTTGAATCAAATTTCATGGGCTTTGGTGGCAATCAGGTTCGGTTTTTAGGGCACGGCATCGGACTTGTCGTTGACGAGTTTCCCGCTATAGCAAAAAAGATAGATTATCCACTCAAAGAAAACATGGTAATAGCGGTGGAGCCGAAAAAAGGGATTGAAGGAATAGGGCTTGTGGGTATAGAAAACACCTTCCAGGTAACCCCTAAGGGAGGAAAGAGACTTACGCCGGGTTTGGATGAAATAAGAATTATTTAGAAACTGTATCGTTAAGTTGAATTGCTAAAGCGGTGAGCAGGTTGAAAGGCAGGGCATATAATTTTGCCCTGCCTTTTTATTAAATCAGCGCTCTTCGAGTGCTATAAATTTATAAGAAAACAGCTATTTATCTTTTGTCTTTTTTGTTTCATTGCAAATAGAAGTGGGGTTTGCCATCAGTTTCAAGTTTTCATAACGCTCCATATACTCTTTTTCAAGACGGGCGGTCAGTATTTTAGACTCTTCCGGAAAAGTTTTTTGCAAAGAAGCATAACGCACCTCGCCGGCTAAAAACTCCTGAAGGTTTCCATCAGGCTTTTTGGAATCAAGGATAAACGGGTTATTCCCATCTTCGGTTTTTAATAAAGGATTGTAACGATACAGAGGCCAGTAGCCGCTTTGAACTGCCAGCTTCGTTTCTTCCTGGTTCCTGCCCATACCTTTTTTGATTCCGTGATTTATACAAGGCGAATAAGCCATAATCAGAGATGGACCGTCATAACTTTCGGCTTCTGTAAAAGCTTTAACAAGCTGCTGTTTATTGGCTCCCATGGCAACATTGGCAACATATACATAGCCGTATGTCATCATCATACGGCCCATATCCTTTTTGCATGTCTTTTTGCCGGATGCTGCAAACTTGGCAACCGAGCCGGTCGGAGTTGCCTTGGAAGACTGTCCCCCTGTATTTGAATATACTTCTGTATCCAATACAAGGATATTTATGTCTTCGCCTGTAGCGAGCACATGATCAATACCGCCAAAACTGATGTCATAAGCAGAGCCGTCTCCTGCAATAATCCAGTATGATTTTTTCGTAAACAGCCTGGACATGCCGGCTATTTCACTTAAAAGAAGATTTTTGCTACAGTTTGTCAGAAGCTCTTTAAGCTGGTTCCCAAATTTTTTGGATCCCTCGGCGTCTTTCATATTCTCCAGCCAGCCAGTCATGGCAACTTTTATTTCCCGCGCGATATCCGCATTAAGAGCCTCTTTCATTAGATCAACCAGCCTGCTGCGCTGCTGCAAGGCTCCGAGAAACATACCATAAGTAAATTCTGCGGGATCTTCAAACAAAGAATTTCCCCAGCTTGGACCAAAACCATCCTTGTTAGCACAGTAAGGAATGGCCGGAACGCTTCCTCCCCAGATAGAACTGCAGCCTGTGGCATTTCCAACGATCATTCTCTCTCCGAAGAGCTGGGTGAGAAGCTTTACATAAGGAGTTTCACCACATCCCGCGCATGCTCCGGAGAACTCAAGCAGCGGCTGGCAGAACTGACTACCTTTAACTGTATTCCTGTTGATTAGATTGTCTTTCATCGGCAGCTTAACGCTAAATTCATGATTTGGCACCTGAACATCTGTCTGAGTAGCAAGCGGCTTCATAACCAGAGCTGGTTTCTTGGCAGGACATATGTTAGCACAAATGCCGCAGCCCAAACAATCAAGGGTGTTCACCTGCATGCGGAAATAGTATCCTTTAAGCTCCTTGCCTATAGCCTTTATTGCCTTAAACTCTTTAGGAGCATCAGTCATCTCTTTATCCGTCAAGAGAACCGGACGTATGGCCGCATGAGGACAAGCCATCGAACACTGGTTGCACTGAATGCAGTTATCTGCTATCCATTCAGGAACACCTATTGCCACCCCTCGTTTTTCATATTTTGAACCTGCCACGGGGAAAATACCATCCGCAGTAAACGCGCTGACCGGAAGTTTATCACCCTCCTGAGCCAGTATGGGACGCATTACGTTTTTGACAAAATCAGGCTCCTCTTTGGTTTCAAATACAGTCTCAACAGCGTTGGCCCAATCTTTTGGATATTTGATTTCAACAAGATTATCGAGAGACTTATCCACCGCTTCGTAGTTCATATTAACAATCTTATCACCCTTTTTCCCGAACATCTTTTTGATTTGATCTTTGAGATAAGCGATAGCATCTTTCACAGGAATGATATCTGCAAGCTTGAAAAATACAGTCTGCATGATCATATTGATCCTGCCGCCAAGACCTATTTCAGATGCAATCTTCACAGCATCAATATTATAAAATTTAAGATTCTTATGAGCAATAGTCCTGCGCATATGAGCAGGAAGTTTATTGTTCAGATCTTTCAGAGTCCAGTCGGAATTAAGCACAAAGATCCCCCCTGCCTTAATACCTTCAAGTATCGGATAGACATCTACAAAATTGGCTTTATGACAGGCAATGTAATCTGCTGAATCGATCAGATAGGTTGATTTGATCTGCGTCTTGCCAAAACGCAGATGAGACATGGTGATCCCGCCTGATTTTTTGGAATCATAGGCAAA
>JAFCZU010000611.1 GCA_019314185.1 Deltaproteobacteria bacterium
CTACTAACCCTTTAATATGGGCTATCACCCGGCTTTCTTAAACCGAATTATCATCATATTTCATGTCTGCATTAAACATATAATTGCGAAGTTATAAATTGTTGGCTCCTTAGTCCTGCGATAATGCCTTTGACACGCTCAGTATCTGCAAAGAAATCCTCATCCCATATGGCAATGGCCTCAATACCGTATCGGTCGATAAGAAAATCAATCTCATCAAGAATTTGATCTACTGTACGCGAACAGACCAATTTGTATCGTCCGGCAGTGTGGCAGAATGTGCAACGGTACCGGCAGCCTCTCTGAACATGCATGGTTGCATATTTTAAATTTTTAAACCCTTCTGAAGTATATTTATCCATTGGCAGATCGTCTCGCGCCATCATGGGAAGACGGGTGATATCAATGCATTTTTCGGGAATAGTTGAAAGACGATATTCACCCTGGGCATATTTATAAGCTATGCCTGGGATGCTGGAAAGTTCCGCCCCGGAAACATATTCAAAAAAAGAGTGTTCTCCGTCATTGAAAAATATGACGTCGATATTAGTTGATTCTCCAATGTTAACAGCGTTTGCCGTTGTGATGCATTCACCACCCAGGGCAATGCGGATATCTGGAAATTCCCGTTGTACCTCTCTGATATAATTAACCGTCATGGGATAATTAAAATTCCGAACAGAAAATCCAATAATATCTGGTTGAAAATCTACAATTATTTTTCTGAGCGCCTTGTAGCCGGATTCACAAAATAAATGCGCTATATGACATTCTATACCGTTATCACGCAAGTATGCTGCCAGATAGCAAAGACCTATCGGCTCTGAATAAGATAGGTGTAATGTGCCGCCCGGAGGTTTGTCGAACTTTGTCAGTAAAACACGTGGAAAAACTTTCAATGAACCGTTTCCTCAGAGTTTGCGGCCTTGGAAAATCGAACAACCCTTCCTTCGTGCAACTCAAGCACATAATCACTCCAGGATTCGGCCAAGTTATGGTCGTGCGTTACCATGACGGTTGTTATCTGCTTTTCCTTGATATAATTCTTAGACCAGACAAGAACATCAGCGCATACCGCTGGATCAAGGTTTGCCACAAATTCGTCTAACAGCAGGAGTTCGGGTTTCCGCAGCATAGCCATGACAATGGCGAGCTGTTGGCGCTGCCCGCCGGAGAGATCAGACGCCAGAGTGTGCTCAAACTCGACAAAACGTTCTGCCAGGCCCACTGATGACAGAAATTTGTAAATCCTGTCTCTATAACGACGACAGGGAAAACTCCACATAAAAGAAGGCTCATAAGACATGACAAGCGTCAGACATTCCAATGCCGTCATTGACCAGATAATACCGGCATCCACATCCTGATAAACCGATACCATCCGCGGGGTGGCTTTTTGAACATCCTGACCATTAATCAGGATTTCACCTCTGTCAGGGTTACAGGATCTCCGTATACAATTTAATAAAGTCGTTTTCCCTGAACCATTATGCCCGATCACCGAAAGAATGCTCCCTTTTCCCAACTCCAGAGAAATCCGGGTCAAAGCCTGGGTCACTCTTCCACCAGGGCTAGTAAAGGTTTTATCCAGATTATGTATGCTCAGGTATTTCATTATAACAATCTTTCCTAAACTCGAATATTTTCCAGCACTCCTGATCCCTTCTCAGAGCGCCCCTTGGCCAGGTAATAGAATACAATAACCATTGAACACGTAACAAGGTCAAGAGTCCCGTCAGGCATTCCGAGATTGAGGGCTAAAAGGCGCACCAGCCTCAGAACCAGGACTCCGAGTAAGCATCCGATCAATGCCTGCTTTATGGTTTGGCTATAAAACAATGACTCGCCAAGCATGATAGCTGCAAGAGCTGCAATGGCGATCCCCCGTCCCATGTTGATGCTCGCATACCCTGAGCGCTGGGCAAACAGGACAGCCGCAAGTCCGATTATCCCGTTGGCCAGGCATAACCCGACAATATCCCATGCCAATAATGAATGATTCAACTCTTCGGTCAGCCGTGGGTTCTCGCCCCGGGTGCGGAGCATAAATCCCATACCTGTCCGGCAAAAAAGAAGCAGACCTGCCATAATCAAAAAAAGGATTATCAATCCTCCAAACACC
>JAFCZU010000612.1 GCA_019314185.1 Deltaproteobacteria bacterium
ACTGGATATTATACCGTTAAAAAAACGTTTGTCTCCATCTGCCAGGATAATGGAGACTGTGACGTTTTTCCCGATAATGTCTTCAAATTTTATGTTGTGATTTTCTGAAAGGAGATTGAGTTCAAAGCTGAAAAGACCGGAGATGCCTTCTATTCCATGGAATCCTGCAAGAAGCAGCACATCCGTGCCCAGCGGGGTGTCGATGGCAATTAGTCTGTTTTCTTGTGTATACGCCATGATCTTTTTACCTTATAACGTAGAACGTACCAGCACCAAAAGCTAATGATGACTTCGCATAAGTAAAGTTTTACAATGATATGGCAGACACGAAAAACGCTCTGGCTTTTGGCACCGGGTGGAGCGCCTTGATGTCCCCTAGTATCTCGGGGACATTATCCGATTTTTTTTTATTGAAAGAGCCTTGCAGATTTTTTTAGCAAGCCTATTTGGAATTTCAGTATGCCTTGGAACAGCTTCGGAATGTCCTGTTTGTGGATTACACCACAAAGAATGACTGGCTCCTTCTCGTTTAAAAAATGACTGGCTCCTTCTCGTTTAAGGTCACAACCGTTAAATCTTAAGTGTTTAAGAAGGTTGTTACGTTTCATCCGATAGCCACCATTTCAGAAAAAGCATCTGAAGGGATAGCTCGTAAAGAATCTTGCCGTCTGTCATTGAGAACCAATTTAATTGCCTCTGACAAACTTTTAAGACATTCCCTTTTGGTTTTTCCCTGCCCATTGGCTCCTGGAAGTTCGGCACAATAAGCAATGTACCAGCCTTCATCTTTTTCGATAATAGCAGTGAATTCGTTATTCATGACTATGCTCCATATTATGTTTAATTAAAATACTACGCATCTTTCCAATTTTACAAGTTTCATTAAGGATAACGGCGACCGGGAACAGGTCAACTTGTTATACCTTGCCTTTGCTTGACAGATATGTACTAACACTGAAGCACAAATACCTACGATTAATTCAGCTAACTCATTTCTTGCTGTATTTCTTCCTGATTCGCTGAGAGCCTGATCTGTTGCTCTTATAATATTTTCATACTCTTCTTGGACCCTCTTAACTCAATTAATCCATCTTTTAAGCTCCAGCCAATTCCAGACTCTCTGAAATATTCATTAAATATTTGGTTTTATATCCCTGCCATGCCTCTTGACGAGCTTCTTTGACTTCTTCTGATGGTTTATTCCAGTTTGTTGAATAGCTACCGCAATTTTTTCTCCTAAGTATTGTACTCGTAACAGCGTAAGTTGACGTTCCATAAACGTCTTGACAGCTTGCAGCCCAATGGTTTGAATTAAGGTATCATCAATTTCCAATTGAATTAAGCTCATACTATGCCTTTAAATCCCGCAAGAAGCAGCGCATCCATGCCCAGCGGGGTGTCAATGGCAATTAGTCTGTTTTCTTGCGTATAGGCCATGGTCTTTTTATCTTATAACCCAAAATTATTAAGCACTTCACGTATCTCAGGAAACTTTTCCGAAAGTTTCTTTATGGCTGCAAGCATACCTTCCATCATTTTTCTGTCACCTATCACTTCTTGGCGGCATTCCTCTCTTGCTCGTTTCAAGAACGTCCGCCGGTCCCAGAACGATGCCTCCTATAAAAGCCATAACACCCATAAATCCCCCAAGCATTGTTATCCACAAAGTATCAATACGACCATTGAGTTCTCTGGAAAGATTATCAATACGGCCAGTGAATTCTTTGGAAAGATTGTCGATGCGCTCATTGGTCTTATTAATGGCTTCAAGGATTAATTGATCAGCCTGGCTCAACACCAATTCCTGTTTACCGGATTGTTTCAAAGTGTTTTCTTGACTATACGATATAGTTACAACAAACAGGGAACAGATCAAAAAAAATATTATGGCAGGTATACGACTCATATCATTTGCTTTTTGTAATGACTTTGAGTTTTAAAAAAGGAGTCTCATTAATATTAATACGCTATATTAAAATTATTATCAATATTTTTTACGTACTTGTCTGTTAAGTTGCAAATAGTGTAACGCTTTTTTTGGATTTAGTGACGAAATACTGTAACGCCCCATAATCTCTTGAATTAATAATAAATATAATAGATGAATGTGGAAAAATGG
>JAFCZU010000613.1 GCA_019314185.1 Deltaproteobacteria bacterium
CCATAAGTTATCTCTCCATTAGCAATTAACAGTTATCAATTGATTATTAACTATTATTATTGGCTTTTGGGGCATAAATATAAAAACATAAAACAAATAATCAATAATCAATTGGTAACTTCTCAATAAGTTCCGGCAACTTTTTTAAAATTTTTATAGTCATTCTCGCGAAGGCGGGAATCCAGTGCTTTTTCGAATTTTCTGGATTCCCGTTTTCACGGGAATGACGTTTGGTGCCAGAACTTATTGAGAAGTTACATCAATTATTAATAACTAATTGTTAATTAAGGATAAAAATATGTCTCAACACTTATGGGTAAAGGCCAGTTCTATCCTTGTGAAATTAATTATGTGAAAATCTATTTAATCTGACGAATTCCACTGTTTAATAAGCTCAAGTACAGCCCATGATTTTATGCGTTTCTTATTTTATTTTTGATTTTATTCGGAGATCACAGACATATGCAAATATGGAACTTACTTAACTTATAAACTTGTTTGCCAGTTAGTTAATATTTTTTAGCCTTTGCTGTCTCTTTGCCTCGAATTACCCATTTATCGATCCGCATAGAATACCCATGAGCATGATATCATGGCACCTGCCGATTATACTCATTTTTCATTACGCAGTAAGGTGACCGTATTTTTTTGTTATTACGCTTATTCCATTCCCAGGCCCTTCTTTTTTATAAGTTTAAAAAAATACACCCTTTTTTATTCTTTCTCAATAGAAAAATTTTTCAGCAATTTCAAACAAATGGCGCAGGGTTTGTTTCTTTTAACCGGTGGTTGATATCTCTACCGATACTTGGCATCCCTTTGACAGGCACATTACATGCTGTGAAAACTGTACTCCACTCCGAGACAGCCTCATGAACCTCCATGAGCACTTTCAGGGTCTGTTGTCGTCGTTTCAACCCGAAATGCCCAGGCATTCCACCGTCCTATTCATATTCTTCTTTCCAAGCTGCTCTTCATAGGACTTCTCAAACAGAGCTCTTTGATCATCGGCAAAGAGCTTTTCAGCAGGTCATTCTATATGCTTATATATGTATTTAAGTAGTGCCCAATACCTATTAATTAAGTATTTTACCTATTTCTCCATTTTGCATTGGGTCCGAGGCCTAAGCACTCAAGCTTTCCAATATTTTTCTGCTCTCTTAGAATCCTTCGAATCAGGTCGATTCCAACATGAGGGCAACTCTCCTGAAGTTCGCGTATCGTAAAATCACCCCTGAAATGCCTTATAGCATCTAATACCATCGCCGTTTTTGTTCCCCGCCCTGTCGCAATCAGCCCTACACGCCGTTCAAAATCCTTATATGATCCAAGCAACATGACGCCCAAAAAGTATTCCCACCATGGCAAAATGGCATGTTGCATCTCGTGCCAGCCCTGGGAAGACGTGTATAGAGAATCATAATAACCTTCTTTCGTTTGCTCGATCATTTGTTCCAGACTGATATAGCGGCCCAATTCATAACCGGCCTTGTATAGCAAAAGAAGCGTCAGGAGTCTGGCCATACGGCCGTTTCCATCGAGAAAAGGATGGATGCAAAGGAAATCGAGAATATAGGTTGGAATGAGAAGAAGCGGTTCGATCTCCCCCGACTGCCAGAGTTCAGCGAATTGTTCGTGAAGCGTCTTCATGGCGTCCGGAGTTAGATGAGCAGGAACCGGGTAAAAACGGACAACCTTTGTGCCATCAGGCTGGATTTCCGTAATCTCATTGTCAGCAGGCTTCCACTTGCCGCCCTCAGCGGGAAGGAATTGAAAAAGGTCTCGATGGAACTGCAACACAACGCCAGTGGTGAAAGGGATGTCAGCATGGTTAGCATGGATCGTATTAAGAACATCCCGATAACCGGCAATTTCTTGTTCAGAGCGATTTCGAGGAGTCGTCTTCTTGGCAACCAAGTCCTTAATACGTTCTAATGGGGCGGTGATCCCTTCCAACCGGTTGGATGATTCCGTACTTTGTATAATCGCAGCCTGCCTCAGCGTTTCAAGAATTTGCGGTGATTGTTCCTTATATAGATCCTGCTTGCCCTTATATTCCGCAATTCTGCGGATGGTTTGCAGAAGGTTATGGGTAATCGGCTGCTTTTGAAGGCTCCAGCACAATTTTTACTTTTCTGGGTTCCTTGCCCTTGGTGATTTGATATAAGCAACAGGGCAAGTCCCTCCAAATTTTATACACTCATCAATCATATCAATAATATCCCATTTTAAAATAAGAAGAAATGTATTTAAGTGGCAAGGCCATTACGTTTTATACTCATTTTTCATTACGCAGTAAGGAAATCGTATTATATAACTATTACGCTTCTTCCATTCCAAGCCCTTCTTTTTTATAAGTTCAAAAAAATTACACCCTTTTTCTTTCTTTCTCAATAGAAAAGTTTGTCTGTAATTTCAAACTGAAAGAACCATATTCTCCCTTCCATAATTATTCTTCATATTATTTTTTTGTCTTTTTTGCATACATCGTGCTTCTATAGGGATATATTTTAAAATGCATAATTTCATAATAGTCAAAACAATTCTCACCGCAGAGCCACGGAGATCGCAGAGTTTATTCTTTGATTTGTTTTCCTTTGAGAGGAAGGAAAACAAATAACAACAAGCCTTACGGCAATACAGACCTTTTGTTCAAAAGCGTGTTCTTATGCACAGCGATTATCCTGACTGTCATCACACTGTAGATCTTTTCTTTTCTGGCCTCTCAGCAGAAAAGAAAACATATTTTCTTTCTGCGAACTCCGCGTCTCGAGCGAAGCGGGCGGTGAAAAAACATTCTCTCACTTACCCGCATAGCAAAGATAGGACCATCAGCGTAGCTGAAGGTTTAATGGGTTAATTAAAGGTAGTAAAATGAACGCTAAAAAACCAAAATCCGCCAAGGAGATTCCGGCTATTAGCTATGCGGTGAGGGTGATGATTAAGAGACCATTCCCGTGCACGATTTCGTCAATAACATGAAGTTTTAGAGCATGCAGACATACATGCCCTTTGCTTTGAACTAAATTTCAACACCAGCAACAAGGAGGCGCTCATTTAGCGCCTCCTTGTCATATCATGCTTCCATTATCGACCGGGTGCATGAAGGGACGGAAAACGACAGGCAAAGCGAGACGAAGAGGGGCTGTGTGGTCTGGCTCCGCCCGGTGAACTGCCTGAAACAACAGGTGCATATATTTTTCTTGACATAACAAAATATTAATGTTACGGATTCAAATATTGTATCCTATTATAAATAGTAACGATTTTCTTATATCAACCACCTTTTAGCACACCAAAATCACTATGCATCTGAGAGATCTCTTCACAGGGTTCCCTCCTTCTGTACCTAAGTATGGCAAGAAGGAAAAGAAAGAATTATCCAACGAGGCTGTACGTAAGACATCTACCGGTAATATTTTGGTGCAGTTCGGTCGATATGCAACAGAAGAGGATATTGCTACCGCCAAACGGAAAGCATTTCTTTCTATCAGATGAACCTTGCTCACACTCCCTCCGACGAAGAAAAAATAGAGGAGATTGTCTTTCTGTTCCAAAAGGCAGAAGCGGCAATCAAAAAAGTCGAATTAACCCATAATGAATTGATTGTTCCAGCGGTTAATCAGTTGCGCTATGCGGGATGTCATCTTATACGGTACCTGAAAAACTCCGAAGATAATGATCAGCTTGATGATGTCGCAAGACATTGCAAACGCTCGGCCTATGACGCCTTTGAGGCTGGAATTGTCTTCAGTATTTTAGGATACAGAAAATTCCAAGCTGAC
>JAFCZU010000153.1 GCA_019314185.1 Deltaproteobacteria bacterium
TTCATTGTCTGAAATCAAAAAACCGGGTATAGTAAAAGACGCATTAAAGACAACCGGTCTTTTTGCGGCAAGGAAAGTCGGATTATTTATATAAGAAAGGTTTGCAGCTCTGAATATTTTACTTATAATATCTTTTTTATTATCTTTATTGGTGATCTGAATGATGTTACGACCTGTTTTTTCTATAGCTTCGAGAGCATCACCATAGAGATCTCCAAAATCAACAAACAAAAAATGCCCATCGCACGTTGTTATAAGATTGGATAAAGCCTCTATTTGAATCCCCGCGTATGGAAATGTAATGCGAACATCTTGTGTATATTCATAACCCATGGCAGCCATTAAATCTTTAACAAATGTTTTGCTGTCTGTAGATAAGATATTGACCACATCGGTAATCCGGTTATTTTTTTCCGGCTCTGCTGATTTCTGCTTTGCTGCTTTTTTTCCTAAGAGTATATCTTTAATTATAATATTATGCTGTTCGAAATAACGAACAATTGAATCTGAAATACGCTCACTGCGATTATTAATAAGGGTAATGCAAAGTTGGCATGTTTCTCCTCCGGCAATCGAATGCCTGTCAACTATCCATTTGCCTCTGGCCTCCACATCAACACCCTTGTCTGAAAATGACAACTGTTTTTTAAAATTATTTTTTTCAAATATCTTAAAAACCGAATCAAAAACATGCTCAACCGATGCTTCAGGGATAACCGGAACGATCTTCATCCCCCTCCAGTATGATTTAATCGCATTAAGATCAGCTGCATTAATATTTTCTCCTGACAAAACCATTCTTGTTCCGTTCTTGCATTCAATGACAGGAAATTTTGAAAGATTTAACGCAAAGTCTTCTTTTTCATGTCTTGGGAAATAATATACGCCTTTATTAAATAATTTAGCGTCTAAGATTGAAGCAACCTGCGGATAAGTAGTAGCTGTATCATTTCCTTTATACGCGGCAGACAATGGTTTTGGTTCAACAATCTTCTTATCAATCGGAATGTTAACGCGCGTATCTTTGACGATATTTCCCAAACTGTCAAAAATAGATTTGTACCACGGCTTATTACGAACAGATGTCTTCGGGATATACAGTTTTTGCCCTGGATAAATTCGATTCAGATCAACAACATCCGGATTAATAAGTTTAAACAGCGCCAATCTTTCCTTATATGATTTTGTTCCGTATGAGCCATAGCCTCTGGCAATAATCCTCGAAATGAACTCCCCGTTTTGTACAATATGTTCCGTTGAGAGTGGTTTAATAATTTCAGGCAGATTGGATATTGTTATAAATGGGATGGTAATGATTCCTGAAGATTGACCAGGCAAAATATCTTTGTTTAATTTCTTTAGCGGAATCAGGATACGTTGACTTGGACGTATCAAGTCAATATTACGAATATGAGGATTTATACGTTTAAATATATTAATAAATTCAAGAAAATTCTTGTGTGATATTTCTCCTTTTTGTCTGAACAGCTTGAATACCCAGTCATTTCTTTGAACAATATAAGGCTCACATAATATATCCCATCCCTTGTCATATTTTACGATATAAGTTTTATCTATTATTGCAGATTCTGACGGATAAGACGCAATAATGCATATATAAAAAATAACATAAACGAAAATAAACAATTTGCGCGATTTCAATACAGCCATCTGTTTCTCAACCTAAGTGCTCTAATTCGTAAATACAGTGACGTGTTAAGCGCTTGACAAAACGAATAATTGCTTTAATAATCACCTAACACCTAACACCTAACACCTAACACCTAACACCTAACACCTAACACCTAACACCTAACACCTAACACCTAACACCTATTCCCCTTTCTTTAATTCCAAAGCTTTTGCAATTTCTTCAGATACACGTCTGACAAACAGCTTAAAATCATCCCCTTTCAGAGGTTTTCCAGAAGCCGGAACTTTTTTTAAATCCTTTGGATGTATTAAAACAGGAAAATTTATAAGATCCGGATCAGACGTAATTTCAAATTCTTCCGGGAATTTCTTTTCATAATACATTTCCTGAAAACCGGAAAATTTAAGCGCGTGAGCTGTTGAATCGAGAATAGCGGTATCGTTTTTGTCAACAATGCCCTGGGAATATGCTTTCACAAGACCGGCCAGAGATTCTCCTCCATGGGTACAGACAATATGCCCGTTTCGATTCGCTGTAAGCTGCCAGTCCATTATGGCCTGTTCATCCACTTCGATACAAAACACATTCTGTTTGCCAGCCAGTTTATTATAAAGATTTACAAGATGAATCACACGCGGCATTGAAACAGGATTGCCGATCATGGCAGCCTGGGCTACACTGGGTTTTACCGTTACAGGAACAAATCTTCGTTTTTTTGCATCAGGTTCGAGATAATAGCGATAAACAGGATTCGCATGTTTTGACTGCACTCCGATAATTTTCGGCAGGCTGTTTATTATTCCTGTCTCATAAAACTTCAAAAATCCGCTCATAACAGCCGAGATATTGCCTGCGTTGCCGATTGGTAAAATTATAACTTTATTATCCATGTTATATTCGAAATCTTGTGCAATCTCATATGAATATGATTCCTGCCCTAAGATTCGCCAGGCATTTTTTGAATTTAGAAGAGCCACATTATATCTGTCAGACAAAGCTTCAACAACCTTCATGCAGTCATCAAACACACCAGGCAGTTCAAACACAGAAGCTCCGCTTCCCAAAGGCTGGGAAAGCTGCTGGGGAGTTACCTTCTTGTGGGGAAGAAGCACGGCGGTCTTTACGTTGGGCTGGAGAAAGGAGCCATACAGAGCAGCGGCAGCGGATGTATCTCCGGTTGAAGCACAAATAGCCAGCACATCGGAAATATGGCCTTTTTGGATCAAAAAGTTGATATAGCTCAAGGCGCTTGCCATCCCTCTGTCTTTAAAAGAAGCGCTTGGATTCTGACCGTCATTTTTAAAGTAGAATCGAACTCCTGTTTTATCCTGCATATAAGTATTCGCTTCTACAACAGGAGTATGTCCTTCGCCAAGATAGACTATTGAATCAAGAGGTATAACGGATCCAATAAATTCATAATACAGATAGATGCCTTTTAGCGCAGGGATCGTAAGCATTTTGCGATAATCAAAAATCCGGCGCCACGTTTTTCCTGATATCTTCTTTAACCGGTCAAATTCCAGATCGTATATAAGGAGTATCTGACCGCAATCAGGACAGGTATAAAGCAGTTTTTCAATGCTGTATTCCATGCCGCAACTTAGGCAGCGATAAACAAGCTTGCCTTCCTGTGTCGGGATAATATATTGCCGGATATCTTCCGGAAAATCTTCAATCTTCATAATTCACTTTTTTGTTTGAAAGTTTTTATGTTTTCTTGTACATTTTGCGACTATATCTTAATTGATGAATTTGTAAAAAGTCGAATTCATCAGGTGTCAGGTGTTAATTGTCAGGTGTTAAGATAAAGCATTTAACTGGCATATCAAATAGTTAACACCTAACACTTATATTCTTTCTTTTGCAATTAAAGAACAATCCATATAAGGTTGCAGGACTTCAGGAATAGAAATCGTTCCGTCAGACTGCTGATAATTTTCAAGTATGGCTGCAAAAGTACGCCCAACCGCAAGACCTGAGCCGTTTAATGTATGGACAAGTTCCGTCCCCTTTTTCCCCTTTCTCCTGAACCGGATATCAGCTCGTCTCGCTTGGAAATTCTCAAAATTGCTGCACGACGAAATCTCTCTATACACACCCTGCGAAGGCATCCAGACTTCAATATCATAGGTTTTTGCCGCTGAAAAGCCCAAATCCCCTGTACATAGACCAATAACCTGATACGGAAGTTTAAGCATTTGCAGTATTGATTCAGCATCGTTTAAGAGTTTTTCAAGTTCATCATAAGAGCTTTCCGGCTTTGAGAATTTTACCAGCTCAACCTTGTTGAACTGATGCTGCCTGATCAGGCCTCTTGTGTCTTTTCCATAAGAGCCGGCTTCGCTGCGAAAACATGGCGTATAAGCCACATACTTAATCGGCAGCATATCTTCATCTAATATTTCACCCTGATGAATATTAGTGACCGGAACTTCGGCAGTGGGTATCATAAAGTAATCCCATCCTTCTAATTTAAACAGATCTTCCTCAAACTTCGGAAGCTGGCCCGTGCCGGTCATACTTTTCCGGTTTACAATAAAAGGCGGAAGAACTTCTTTATAGCCATGTTCTTTAGTCTGAACATCCAGCATAAAATTTATTAAAGCCCTTTCCAGCTTTGCTCCAGCCCCAAGATAAAGCGGGAAGCGAGCGCCTGTAATCTTTGAAGCTCTGTCAAAATCGAGTATTCCAAGATTTTCGCCCAAAGTCCAGTGAGGCGCCGGCGTGAATTCAAACTCCGGCCTTTTACCGTTCTGCCTTATAACGGGATTTTCAAAACTATCTTTTCCAACTGGAACCGATTCGTGAGGAATATTAGGCAATTCCATAAGAATTTTATATATTTTTTCCTCGGTTTCAGACAATGATTTGTTGAGGTCTTTGATCTTATTTGAAACTTCACGCATCTCGACCACAAGAGCATCTGTGTTATCACCATTTTTTTTCATGTTTGCTATCTGCTGCGAAACCAGATTGCGGCGGCGTCTCAGTTCTTCAATTTCAAGCAGAACAGTCCTGCGCTCATCATCATAATTTAAAAAAGTCTCAATATCGACTGTTTCTCCACGCATTAAAAGTGCTTTTTGCACCTTTGACATATTTTGTCTCACAAACTTGATTTCCAGCATAACAATACCTATGTTTTAAATATTATTGACAGATTCGCAAAATATTTCTTCTACTTGTCATTTCTAACAAAGCGAAAACTCTTTAAGATACAGATGGCAGAACAGAGTAGTGCGGGACTTTAGCCTTGCATTAAAACAAACTTGAAACTTTTGCAAAAATGAGAAAATATCATAATCAGTCAATTTAGTCAATAATTATTAGAAGTTGACTTATGCTTGTTAATTTGTTATTTTCATAAAATGAAAGAATATTTATTCCGGAGAACACATATGGAAGAAATTCAGGATAAGAAACGTGGAATACGTATTAGCATAGCAGATAAGTTAGACCTTTTCTCCGTCGATGAAATTGCAAAAAAAACCATGGCCATAGAAAATAGGCTTTTTGAATTTGCCAACTTTATTGAATCAAAAATTGTATTACTTTATATGCAGCTCGACAGAGAAGTTGCAACGCAGGGAATAATCGAAAGATGCTTTGGCTACGACAAGATTGTTGTTCTGCCTGCTTTTAACATAATAAAACATACCATGAAATTCATGAAAGTTGACAATCTTGATGCTGACATGAAGCCCGGGCCACGAGGTGTTCTTGAACCTGATCCTGCTCGCTGCAATGTTGTGCCTGTTGACTGTATTGACATAGCAATTATTCCGGGAGTAGCGCTGGATGAAAAAGGGGGCAGGATAGGATCAGGGGATGGATATTATGACAGACTTATTCCGAAGCTGTCGGCAACTACCAGAAAGGTATCTCTTGCCTTTGAAAGCCAGATTATTCAACAGGTTCCTTTGGAATCCCATGACAAGTATGTAGATATTGTTATTACCGATGAACGGATAATCTATAAGATATAGGTGTTAGGTGTCAGGTGTTAGGATAAAATATGAACTTAGCGCCCTTCGGGCGGGCTTAAAAGATGAACGTCGAACATCGAACGTTTAACATCGAATTTTGAATAAGGAATTCTGCCAATTTATAAACCGGTGGAGCGAAGCGATTTCATCATTCGATGTTCAAAAGAATTTTCACTCTGCCGCACCCACTTGGCAACCTCTTGATAAAATTAATCATAAAATGGAAATTCCCATACTATTTAATTATCATATCAAACACTTAACACCTAACACCTAACACTTGATACATTTCGCAAATAGCATTTTGGGACTTTTTGCTTTGCTTATAGCTTTTTTTCAACCTGAGGATTAAGAATTTGCGCCAGTTTTTGAAGGTTTGAATTCTCTCCGACCGCTATAAGGGTATCTCCAGCTTTAATGACGCTTTCAAAAGATGGGTTGAACAACATGTCGCCATCAGATTTTTTTATCGCAATTATTATCAGATTGTAATCCTGCCTGATACCCGAATCTTTCAACATTACATTCATAAGATTAGAAGAAGCGCTTACAAATATTTCCTCCATATGAATGTTTTTCTGTTTATAATCAAAGGCCTGATCTATAAAATTTGTTACTGTCGGTCGAAGTATTCTTTGAGCCATACTTATTGCCCCAATTTCATAGGGTGATTCCACTTTATTTGCTCCGGCTGCCAGTAGTTTTGACTTTGCTTTTTCAAGGCTTGACCTTGCAATAATATAAAGATCGGGATTGAGCTGCTTTGCGGTCAATACAAGAAAGACATTGTCAACGTCGGTAGCCAGCACAGCTATCAGACTTTTTGCCTGTTTTATGCCTGCTTTGATCAAAGTCGCTTCATCGGCCGCATCTCCGATTATATAAAGGACTTTATCTTCATCCATTATATGAACCATATCCTTGTTTTTTTCAATAACGACGAGGTCTATCGGTTTTCTTCTAAGATTTTTGCAAAGAACCCTGCCAATACGGCCATATCCACAGATAATATAATGGTTTTTTAAACGGCCAATCTTTTTATCCAATCTTCTCCTCCCTAATATGGTTCTTATTTGCCCTTCAACCATAAACTGCACTACGCTTCCTGCTACATATATACAAAAACCAACGCCTGTAAAAACAAGAAAAACAGTAAACAGTCGTCCGATTTTGCTGATTTCATGAATCTCGCCATATCCGACAGTGCTTATGGTAATAACCGTCATATACATAGCATCAAATATATTCCAGTGCTCGATTAACATATATCCTGCCGTACCGAAACTAATGATAAATATAGTCAGCAAAACAGATAGCATTAAATGTTTTGTGTTGCTCGTCATAAAAAGTTCCCAAAACTGCTATTTGCGAAAGGTGCCAAGCATTTGATATGATAGCTAAATGCCTTTCTTAACACTTAGCGCCTAAAACTTAACACATGATGAACCCGTAAAAATTATTAGTATAATTACGAAACTTTTCACTGAAAAATCAAGGGGTTTTTTAATGTTATCGAATTTTACAGCCACACTCTAAATTCTTGACGTAACCATGCTGATTTGATAAAAAAACAGTTATGATAAAAAATTCCATAATATTTGAACGGATGCGGGGAAAAATGGTCAGAGAACAGATCGCATCACGCGGGATAACGGATTTAAACGTTCTGGAAGCCATGAATAAAGTGCCGAGACATCTTTTTGTCAGTGAGGCTTTAATGGATCAGGCATATGGTGATTTTCCGCTCCCCATTGGAGAACAGCAGACAATTTCACAACCTTATATTGTGGCCGAAATGACACAGGCATTACAACTCAAAAAAGAAGACCGTGTGCTTGAAATCGGAACAGGATCAGGATATCAGGCTGTTATCATAGCTGAAATC
>JAFCZU010000614.1 GCA_019314185.1 Deltaproteobacteria bacterium
CCACAGCGCTGGTGGCGTAAATAGTGCAAGTCCATGGCTGCGGCACCCCACGGATTACACGCTGCCGGGGGGCACGACTGAATATGCCGGCTACACCACGTACAGCATGTTAGCGCCTGTGGCCCGGCCAAATCTCAGCGCCTTGCCGGCAACCCCTGATATTGTCAGGCCCGGGACTGACGTTATCATGTGCCTCTCCTGTCATAGAGCGCACGGATCGCCTAATTACAAAATGATTCGCTGGGATAATCAGGCCAACATGAGCGGCTGCGTTGTCTGCCATACGTCAAAGTATTAAGTTTCTCTGTTGGGCTCGTTTAGCCCGTTATCTGGTTAAACCTGTTAAGCCCCCTTTATAAGGCGAAAGACAAATACATGGGGGTTATTTTGAAGAGGCACAAAAGGCGCTCATTGATATGACGTCTTAGTCGCGACCAATGTCCCACTCGACGACTCAACTACTCGACCGATTGCGAAGCAAAGCGGAGCTAAATTCTTAATATGGTGAACAAAATGAAGACAATATTTTTAGCATTTATAAGCCTCATGTTTTTGGGAAGCGGTCTTGCTTATGCAGGAGAAGGACCTTATACCAAATCGGCCCATGGCAATACTATTTATGGGGTAGATCGAACCGGTACATCCCAATACGCGCGAGGCCACTGCGCCCATTGTCACGAGCAGCATGCCAGCATCGCCGGAACAGAGCCTGATCCAAAAACCGGTGATGCCGAAGGTCCTGATAAATTTTGTCTTTTAGCAAATAATTTTGACACGACAGCAACCCTAGGTGCTTACGATCAGGATGATAATGCGTGCTTTTACTGCCATTGTAATGCAACAAACACACTTCAAGATCCGGTCTTTTCTAACTACAGCTATAGCCGAACCTTTGGCGGGTATACATCAGACACGACTGCTTCTATTATGGAAGCATTCAACCTTGCATCTTATCATAATCTAAAAGATGTAATCGATTATGCAGCAGCTACTTGGACTACATTTACCACAGACAACAACCCCTGCTGTGCCTGCCATAATCCACATTTAGCTAAAAGAAACAAAGAAAATCCAGGCAACCCATCTTATACAGCCATTTCCAAGCCTTCTGCCCACGAGGAGCTTTGGGGGGATGATGCTACTGAAGGAATGGATGATTATCCCTATACATATCAAGCGCCGTATTGGTATGGTGGTTCGCCAACATATTTCGAACCCTACTCAACCAATACAACTCAAGACGGTTCAAACCTCCCCAACTACGCCGCTTTCTGCCTGGACTGCCACGTTAATGCAGTTCCCAAGTCGATGGGGGTACCTGCAACTATAAACGCTATTAACTGGGTTACTACTGATCAACACGGACAAGCGGCAGCAGCTCATACGAGCAGCGAGGGGTCTCTTATAGACCCTTATGATGATGCATCTTCAGGTATTTATGCATTGTCTTGCACTGATTGCCATGAACCACATGGGTCTTCAAATGAATGGCTATTAAGGACAGAGGTAAATGCAAAGAAAGGTATATCTATTACCAATCCTGGTGTTTGGTATGAATTTTGTACAGCTTGCCATGTTGTTAATCTTACGTCTGGTAGCCATACGAGTTTAACATCGTCGTCCAATTGTAGTGGTAGTTCATGTCATAAGCATGGAGACAAGTTCTAATGACAAAATCCAAGCGTGGAGAACGGGGTCAATGATCTGTGATTAAATTGTGTAATACGACGAGGTGATCAGGGTGGCAATTGCTGCCGCCCGCTCCAGGCCAACTCCCCGATTAAACGGGCATTCAGAGAATCAGTCTTTCCTCTACTCAAACGATTAACCTCTCAACTCCGTGCTGCAACCACAGGAAGCTTTATCCAACATCATTTTTCTCACCTGACCTTTTACTTTTTTGCCAAAAATTGCTAATTTCTTCATGACAGACCTTTAGATAGAGTTAATAATAATTTGCAATAATGCAATTATTTAGGTATTATCCAAATTGTTGGCATCCTTCACGACAAGTCAAAAGTAGTTTACACTTTGTTGATCTTGTATTTTGGCAGTGAAATTTGAAACTAGAAATTGGAAATTGGAAAAAATACAAAGATGTAGATGCGTAAATTGTTTATGAAAAATTCGGGTTAATCTTGTTTGGAAGCTCTTTCAGGATAGAATATGATTAGTTTATGGAATGATAATGAGGCAAAAGCTTTCCTAAATGATCCATTGCAGTTAAGGGTTTATACATCCCGGCTGTTAGGAAGTCAGCACAGGCTGGTTTTACATGGCGGAGGCAACACCTCGGTTAAGGTTAAGAAAGAGAATATCTTTGGGGATATCGAAGAAATTCTTTACGTAAAAGGAAGCGGAGTGGATTTAACAGATGTA
>JAFCZU010000615.1 GCA_019314185.1 Deltaproteobacteria bacterium
TATAATAATTATATGACCTCTTAGTCCCGAAACTTTAATTAAAATGGTAAAAATTATTTATTTTTTTGTGCATAATCATATGTATCTGATAAATTTGGAAGTTATTAGCGTTTGCCCAGAGATTTTTTAACTTCTGAGTCGGGCTGTACAAGGACGCTCAGATTTTTGGTGTGTTCGTGCCCAGAACGGGGGGAAGACCTCTTTTATTAGGTAGAAAGAGGTCTTCAGAAAATGAAGATCCCGGAGGTAAAACAAATGTCAACACAAGCAATAAATAAGCCTGCCACAAACAAGCAATTGGCATATATCCAACGACTGCAAAAGGAAATCGGCCAAAATGAGCCTGAGATTAAAGACAAAATCAGCAGATATGAGGCTTCGAGAATTATCAGCGATCTGATAGCAAATGCTTACAAGAACGGAACACTTAACAGCCAGGCTAAAAATATTCGGATCAATGAACCCCGTCTTGGTATGGAAATGAAGGAATGTTTCAAAGTGTGGAAAAAGAACGGTTGGGATATAGGTGACAAACACAGAGAGGATTTTATAAAGGATGCGATCAACACCTACAATCTTTTTACAGAGATAGCCAGGAGATTGGTGCAGAATGCTGATAAAAAAACGAGTTCATGAAAAGAGAAAAAATATCAGCGATGATATCAACACACTCCGTGCTATCTCAAAAAGCACGGAGCGTGATAAAAATGTTTTTGGAAAAAATAATTAATCTTGCAAAAGAGCACGGCTGGAAACAACAAGATTGTGGGGCAACTGGAACCTCTGGCAGTTGGGGGACGAACTTTTACAAAGATGGAAAAGTTTTGAGTGTATCTATTGTTGAAGAAGGACACATGGTCTATCCGGACAGAGATGAATTAATAGAAATGTTCGGAAAAGGACAACTCCGTGCCTCCAATAAAAAAGGCACGGAGGTTAATAAAAATGAAAAAAACAAATGAAACAAAGATGCCAAGACGGCTGCCGATAGTTACCTACAAGGGCAAGAAATATTATATTGATTGGCGTTTGAAGGAATTCAGGCCGGTTGAACCGCCGCTTGAATGTATTCCATTGGACAGCGAATTAGGCAGAAAAATAGATGGTAGTTGGGGTGATTAAAATAACAGCCACAATAAAAACACTGATACTTGAATTCATGGCAGGAAACGGCGCAGGACATATAAAGGAAATCCATCTCAAAGTGACGGAATTTAAGCCAAACGTGCCTCAGCATACAGTAAGAGCAAGGCTTTCTGAGATGTCCAGGAGCGATAATCTTGAAGAAAAGCTGAGCACATTTGGCAGCGGATTCTATGGGCTTTATAATGAGGACAAACATCTGTGCAGTGTGGTTTCATATCCTGACCGGGGGCCTTGGGGTGATGCGGGGTACCGGGGCAATTGTTCAGGGCATCTGGTAAAGGACCTCATATTAAGGTTCAACTGCCAGAGCGTTTTTGACCCTGCCGAGGGCGGCGGGACGGTCAGGGAAGTCGTTGCCGGCATCAATAAACACCGGCGTCAAAATATTTATTATAAAGGCAAAGACCTAAAAGACGGCTGGGATATTCTGGAAAGTCCTTTGCCGCAAGGGCAATTCGATTTTGTATGGTATCACCCGCCATACTGGGACATCATCAGGTATTCAGACAATCCCAAAGACCTGAGCAACGCCAAGACATTGCAAGAGTTTGAGGTTAAACTGAATCAATCTGTGAAAAGGCTTTTTAAGGTTGTAAAGCCGGGCGGAATAATAGGTATACTTATCGGTGATAAACGTAAAAACGGCGCCTATTATTCGCTCATGCGAACGCTTTTAATGAACTCAAGTATAGGCCGTCTAAAAGCAATCATTATAAAAATTCAGCATAACTGCAAAAGCGACCGGAAGTTTTACGGTTCAAATAATACGTTTTTAATCCCCATCAAGCATGAATACTGCCTGATTTATCAAAAACAAAAATTCAATTAAATGGGTGAAGAACAAATCCAGAGGTAAAGCGAATGGTGGAACATCGAAAACAGTCAAGATTTGTACAGACTATTTCATTAACCTCACCCAATCAATTAAGGTGAGGTTAAATGGAACAAAGAGAACTTGAAGA
>JAFCZU010000616.1 GCA_019314185.1 Deltaproteobacteria bacterium
GAACTATCGAGATGCCCTGTTAAGAAAGGAGGGAAATATTACTACCTCCGGTTTACTGATAAAGAGATGCGCATCGCAAAGCGCAGAATATATGAGCAGTCAGACAAGTTCAAAAATCGTTACAGGTGGCGTGCAGGTGTCGAAGCCACCATGTCTGAATATGACAGGCGAACCGGCGTCAAACATCTTCGAGTGCGGGGTCTGAAAGCAGTGAGGTTTTGTGCAACCTTAAAGGCCCTGGGAGTGAACATCTTCAGGGTTGCTGCCGTCAGAGCAGCGAGAATAATGCCGGTAGAATGCCTCTGTGAGGCATAAAGCCCTCCGGGGCTCTATTTTCATTTGTCAAAGAGCATTTTGTAACGACTTGATGTCACCTGAAATATATCTTTAACCAATTTGCGGGTAATTATGAGCATAAGCTCATATCATCACGGTAATTAATTCTGACTTTTTACGAGGGCATCAATATTTACTTTCCTATCGCTTTGTCGGAGCTGATCTTGAATTAATAATGATTGGCCCACATGAAAATTACTATAGAGATTTAAAAAACTACCTTTAACCTAAATTGAGCTATTTTTTACTCGACCTGCACCAATCTCTTGCGCATCAAGGACTTGCGAAAAGTCTCGACATATCCATTGGTATGCCTACGCTTTTCGCAAACCTTGCTGCATCAAGAGCTGCATCAAGATCTTGGCACATTTCTTCGCAAAAAATCGCTCAACTTAGGTTGAAGCAAGATAAAAAGGGCGAACACATATGAGCCTTTCCGTGTCTGGGCGGAAATGGTTATCAAAGATTGACGGGCTGTTGCCCAAATCCAAATTTGATAAAAATTAGCAGTCCAGCCAAGAACTGCATTCAATAAAATCAATACGTTAAGTTCTTACTATGATGCGATATAGTAGCGAAATGCCACACAATTGCTTTTGGGCAACAGCCCGTTGAATTGTGAATAAAGGAAAGTTTAATTCACAATTCAAGCTTTGACACCATAGTCATTGACACCATAGTCACCATTCGAGCGGTCATTTACAAGCGGAGGCTGCACAATACATCCATTAGCTCTTATCTTCAGGAAAGATGTTATGAAAATGAGACCCTTTTTACTGTTACTTGTGTTCTTAGCCCTGCTCTCATGCAGCAATGAGGAAGAGAAGATCGTTGCAAGAAAGGCGACTCAAGAGCTAATAGCGAACGTAAAAAACTGGATGGACAGAGTAGTTAGCTACGACACGAAGAAGATCGCGTATACCGTCAACACGGGGAATATTCTTCAACCATGTCAAGTACTTTATATCAATGACAATCAAATATACACAGCTGAGCATATCACTAATCTTTTATTCAGTTTTGACAGCACGCATATCGCTTTTGTAGCGCGGAAAGATAAGAGAGCTGTAGTCCTCGTTGATGGAAAGGTGATTAAGGAATATGATGATATTGGTGCAAAGAGTCTATTATTTAGCCCTGACAGTAGCAGAATGGCATATAATGCGAAAACACCCAAGGGATGGCTTGTTGCCATTTATAATATAAATTACAATAAATGCATAGAAAGCCAAGCCTATGATAACGTAGGGAGTAAAGCGGTTTTCAGTCCAGATAGTAAGAGAGTGGCTTACAGCGCTAAGCAATCGGGGAAATGGAAGGTCATTTTGGATGGAGAAGAACACAAAGAGTATGACGATATTGGAAGAAGGTCATTTACATTCAGTCCTGACAATAAACATTTTGTATATGGATCCAGAATTGGAAGTAGGTGGGTAGTAGTTCAAGATAGCAAAGAAAGTGAGCCGTATGACGGTATCATTGAAGATTCTCTTTTATATAGTCCTGATGGTCAGCATTTTGCCTATGCTGTTGGCGATAGTGGGAAACAGTACGTAATTGTTGATGGCAATAGCCAAAAAAGATTTAAAAAGATAGCGTCGAAAACGTTGACTTTCAGTCCAGATGGAAAACGACTTGGTTACGTCGCATACGATAGAGATGGCTGGTTCGTGGTGGTTAATGGCAAGAAAGATAAAAAACATGAATTGCTATATTCTGGTCCGATCTTCAGCTCTAACGGTGAAAAGTACGCATATGTAGCTGGCGAAAAGAGGCTTTTCGGAGCAAAAATGTATGTATTGCGAGAAGGCAAAAAAGAAGGCAAAAGATATGATGGGATTCTAAGTGAGACACTATCCTTTTCTCCCAATAGTAACAGCATTGCCTACGTTGCTAGGAGAGGAGGCCTCATAGGAGGCAAATACTTTTTGGTAGTGAATGCCGGGGAGGGAGGCGATTATGACGAAGTGATGTCGCTAGATTTTCAGAATCTAGGCGTTACTTCCCTTTTTCAGTTTCGCAGGTACTATTTTATCAAGAATAGGCAAGATCCATGGGACAATGATACAGAAGTCAGCTATTTGGCCAGGGAAAAGGAGAATGTTTATCTTGTAAAAGAAAGGGTAGTAACTAATTGATGCCTAATTTGGGGGCCACCATACCTATTTCTAACCTAAAAATGCACCGGATGAACCGGTTAGGTGAAAATGCCGAAATGCTTATTTAACTTATTGATATATAAGAATTAATAAAATGTTATCATTCTATTTTATCCTATGACAGCAAATAACGGTTGGATTTTATAACTTATTAATATAATTAAATAAAATTTTACAGATTTTTCTAAAAACTGGCTGAAAACGCTAAAAATGATACTGTTTTCTATCGTTTTTCT
>JAFCZU010000617.1 GCA_019314185.1 Deltaproteobacteria bacterium
ACGGAGATGATAGATGAGTATGAACTAAGTGAATTTGTTATCCTCCTTGGGAGACAACCGCAAGAGTGTGTTAAGAAACTTCTGCAAGAGGCGTCCATCTTTGTACTTCCTTCTATCGTAACCGAGATTGGAGGCCGAGAAGGTATTCCCGTGGCGCTGATGGAAGCGATGGCCATGCAACTCCCTGTGGTTTCAACAAAGACTGTGGGAATCCCGGAACTTATAGAAAATGAAAAGGAAGGTCTCCTTGTTGAACAAAGAAATCCTGAGGAACTTGCATCAGCACTGGAGTTCTTATTGAAAAATTATGAAGTAAGAATAGAAATGGGGAGACGGGGGAGAGAGAAGGTTGCGCAACAGTTTAACATTGATCATGTTCCAGTCCTTTTTCAAGACATTTTCAATTGATGATCGTCATTGTGCTATTAAGTTCGTTTGAACATAGTATGTTTATCTAAAATCTTAAGGTTAAAAGAAGTTGTTGCAACAAAAATAGCGATGTCTGTTTGCTGATCAGGCTGTTGGCCTGTACTGGAAGCGTATGAACTTTTTGATAAATACATTTACTGCATGGAACGAACCTCCAAGATGCAGGCACCAAGTTGCAATTGAGTTGGCGAAAAGGTATAATGTTTTGTTTGTCGAACAAAACAAACTGGGTGTTCCAAAGCTTCAAGTTATACATGAAGGTGAAAGGCTTGCCAGGATTATACCTTATTGGCCACTCGATTATAGATTACGATACAGAATCCCATTACTGAATGAACTTTTCCAGGAATATCTTTTTAGAAAAATTAAGGAATTGTTTTTTTATGGAAAAATTAAGGAATGGAAAATAATCAATTTTGATTTCACAGCAACACGACTATTTAAGCACTTTTGATTTTATAGGTAATGCTAATTTTAGCCCTTTAATTATCAATAAATACCACCAATGCGTTGAAAACACAGTCATAAAGAACTCCGGATGTTGTATTGCTACGTCAGATTTTTTGTACAAGAAGATGTCATGTATCAACATGAATACTCATTTGATTCATTTGGGAGCTCCAAGTGGGATACCGGATGAATATAAGGTCTATAGAAATAACAATAAAAATGAAGATAAGATAATAGTGGCTTATGTAGGATTTATGCTGCCAAATAAACTATCCATCGATTGGATTCAGGAGTGCTTGGGGAACACAAGGATAGAGTTTGTCCTTATTGGGCCCGGAGACAAAGAGGTGACTCAACATTTCACAAACAGCAGTAACGTCAAATTCTTGGGGGTTAAAACAGGGACAGATTTGTATTCGTCTCTCTCTAATGCAAATGTTTGTATAGCTCCTTATAACTTAACAAAAATCAATCAGGGTGTAACGCCCAATAAGTTGTGGCTTTATCTTGCGTTGGGCAAACCTGTAGTATTAACGAAGCTTCATAATATTGCTTCAGGGGAATTTGAAGATGATATTATATACCAAACGGAAGATAAACAGGATTTCCCTCATTTAATCGAAAAGGCATTCCATAGCGATACCGAAGAGCTTTTCTTGAAAAGGATAGGACTTGCACAAAAAAATTCGTGGCCTCGCAAGATAGATCAGTATGGAGTTTCATTTTATAATGAACTCGACTTTCCTGTGTTTTCCCGCGGCACGCTGATTGAATGAGCCATAAAAGATTCAGAAAAGTGGTCTTATATTTCGCTTCATTAGGTGTGAATTAATGCAACAACTGACTCAAAAATTGAAAGATGGGAAGATGCAAATTTTGGAAGTTGCTGTTCCTTCTCTGCAAAGGTCTCACGTTTTAGTTAAGACTCATTATTCCCTCGTCAGCGCTGGTACGGAAGCAAGCACGGTTAGTGCAGCCAGGAAGGGGTATGTTGGCAAGGCAAAGGAGCGGCCACAGCAGGTAAAACAGGTTATCGATGCATTGAAGACCCAGGGACTTGTGCAAACTTACAGAGCCGTGATGAAAAAACTGGATGCCTATTCCCCGCTTGGCTATTCCTGTGTCGGTGAAGTCATAGATGTTTCTCCAGATGTGAGAGGTTTTAGTATGGGTGATCTTGTTGCCTGCGGAGGGCTATCTGCATCCCATTCGGAAGTTGTCACAGTCCCAGCTAATCTGTGTGTACAGTTAAAGTCTGATACGGATCTTAAACAAGCAGCATACAATACATTAGGTGCTATTGCGTTGCAGGGTGTCAGGCAGGCGGACCCCCGGCTTGGTGAAATATGTGCCATTATTGGGCTGGGTTTGTTGGGACAGCTCACAGCTCTTCTTCTCAGGGCCTCGGGCGTCAAGACGGTGGGCATCGATATTGATCCTGCCATGGTCGACATTGCTGGAAAGTACTGTCTGGACCTTGCCCTGAACCGAAGAGAGGACGGAATCGAAGGTAAAATCTTACAGTTTGCCCACGGCTTGGGGTGCGATGCGGTAATCATCACCGCGGCTTCCAGTTCCCTTGATCCGATTAATTTTGCTGGCGCTATTTCCCGAAAGAAAGGTACCATTGTCGTGGTCGGCGCTGTGCCCACCGGTTTTGACCGTGAGCCCCATTTCTATAAAAAAGAGTTACAGGTAAAAATGTCGTGCTCCTATGGGCCTGGCAGATATGATCCGGTTTATGAAGATAAGGGTATTGACTATCCCCCTGCCTATGTGCGCTGGACTGAAAACCGAAATATGCAGGCTTTTCAGGAGCTGATTTACACGAAAAAGATTGATGTGAGCTACCTTACTACCCATACCTTTAAACTTGATGAGGCCCTTGCTGCCTATGACATGATAATGGCTAAATCAGAACCATTTATCGGTATGCTCATTGAATACGATCCGCAGAGTACACAGATTTCGCAGAGAAGGGTCGAGATTAGACTGAAAACTAAGCCTTTAACCTCAAGCCTTCGACCTTCAACCGGTTCCATAGGTTTTATTGGCGCTGGTTCTTATGCTCAAAGCCACTTGTTGCCTAATATCCCGAAAAACAAAAACGTTTCTCTTAAAGGGGTGATGACGGCGTCTGGTACCAGCTCTCGTTCAGTTGCAGAACGCTATGGATTTGAGTTTTGCACAGGGAATGAAAAGGATATTCTGGAAGACGAAAATATCAATACAGTTTTTATTGCTACCCGTCACGATTCCCACGCAGAATTCGTGCTCAAGGCCTTAAAGGCGGGCAAACACGTGTTTGTGGAAAAACCTCTATGTTTAACACTTGATGAATTGAATCAAATCACCCAGACTTATTCCGCAATCCGCAATCCGCAATCCGCACTGCCTTTATTGATGGTTGGATACAACCGACGATTCTCTCCTTTGGCACGGATGATTAAAGAGGCATTCGGCAAAGGTCCCATGTCGATGCTCTACCGGATCAATGCCGGCTATATGCCTGCTGATTCCTGGATACAGGATCCCGAGTTCGGAGGTGGTAGAATTATTGGAGAGGTCTGTCATTTTGTAGATTTTTTGACATTTATGAATGGTTCGCTTCCTGTTTCTGTGTACGCCGCAGCCATGAAGGATCCTAATAACCTAAATGATGTGTTAAACATTTCC
>JAFCZU010000154.1 GCA_019314185.1 Deltaproteobacteria bacterium
GCAGGTGTGGGGAACGTCTTTCGGAACACCTTGAATGCGTATCCTGTGACAGGAAGTTTAAAGAAGTGGGAAGAAATATCGAAGAAAAAGGGCCGGTATCGTGAAAATTGTCATCGAGGTAAAGATTCCGGAATTATCGACCTTGTTCTTGTTGAAAATGTTGATCAATATCACCTCAATGATTTGAGCAGAAAAACTGAACGATATATTAAAAAAAAGATCTGTTCCCTGCTTCTTAGCCAGAATGAGTATGAAAGAATTTGAGTCCAAGTTAGAAGTATGTTTCAACATATTAATCTGGGAAGCGGAGAAGAAATAAGCCGATTAAATGTTTTATCCAAATGTTTAAGCCTTAATCATTTAATATGTTGATGTTTTTCAGCAGGTTATATTATTTCACATGATGTAACTAACAGAGCGGAGCTGGGTAAATGCCAAACAGAGAACTTATAATTGAGGCAGGCCGTACAGAGCGTCTATACTGGAAAGACCTGTGGAACTATCGTGAGCTGTTCTACTTTCTGGCCTGGCGCGATATTCTTGTCCGGTATAAACAGACCGTTATCGGGATTCTCTGGGCACTGATTCGGCCTTTGTTAATAATGCTGGTCTTTACTGTTGTATTTGGCAAACTTGCAAAACTGCCTTCTGAAGGAGTGCCCTACCCCATCCTTGTTTTCGCGGCCATGCTCCCATGGCAATTCTTTGCAAATGCTTTTTCAGAATCAAGCAACAGTTTAATAGGTAATGCCAACCTCATTTCAAAAGTATATTTCCCACGTCTTGTCATACCCACAAGCTCGGTAATTGTCAGTTTTGTTGATTTCCTCATATCAGGCATCATCCTCATCGGCCTTATGCTCTGGTATAATTTCTGGCCATCATGGAGACTTATTACCCTGCCCGCCTTAATCGTTGTTGCATTCGCAGCTGCCATGGGAGCAGGACTTTGGATTTCTGCGCTGAACGTCAAATACCGGGATTTCCGCTATATTGTTCCATTCATCGTTCAGCTCGGCCTTTATATTTCGCCGGTTGGTTTCAGCAGCAGTATTGTTCCCGAACAGTATCGTCTTTTGTACTCCATTAACCCAATGGTCGGCGTAATCGATGGTTTCCGCTGGGCTATTCTCGGAAGTGATGTTCCGTTTTACCTTCCTGGTTTTTTACTCTCCATAGGGCTTGTTGCATTATTATTTTGGGGAGGACTCTGGTTCTTCCGAAAAACAGAACGAACCTTCGCTGATATTATTTAATACAATGTCTGACACAATAATCCGGGTCGAGAATCTCGGTAAAAAATATCTGATCAAACACCAGAAGCAGGGCAGCTATACCGCCTTGCGGGATGTTATCACTGATAAAGTGAAGTCACTTGGCAAGAAAATATTATCTCCATGGAATCATAAACAATCATCGACATACTCAACAACAGAGGAATTCTGGGCACTCAAGGATATATCCTTTAAAGTAAAGCAAGGTGAAGTTGTCGGTATTATCGGACGCAATGGCGCAGGCAAATCAACATTGCTTAAGATCATTTCACGAATTACAGAGCCTACCAAGGGACGTATCCGTATCAATGGAAGAGTGGCCAGTCTCCTTGAAGTTGGTACCGGTTTTCATCCCGAGCTGACCGGACGCGAGAATATTTTTCTCAATGGCGCTATTCTTGGCATGACACGCCAGGAAATGAAAAAAAAGTTCGATGAGATCATTGCTTTCTCAGAGATTGAAAAGTTTCTTGATACACCGGTTAAACGTTATTCGTCAGGAATGTATGTACGTCTGGCTTTTGCCGTCGCAGCTCATCTGGATCCTGAAATCCTTCTTGTGGATGAGGTTCTGGCTGTTGGAGATGCTGCTTTTCAAAAAAAATGCCTGGGTAAGATGGAAGCAGTTGGGAAGGAAGGACGAACGGTGTTGGTTGTAAGTCACAATATGGGGACAATTTATTCTTTAACACGGAAATGCGTTTATCTGGAAAAAGGGGAATTGCTCTCCTACAGCGATACCGCTTCAACGGTTGGAAAATATCTAACGGATTCGTTTATTATCTCTGAAGATAAAACACATAACCTCGATTTTTATCGTCCTGATTATGTTATTAAAGCATACAAAAATGAGCGAAAAGCTCATTACACAGATATATGGGTCGAACACGATAAACAAAAAACCACTGTGTTGGAAATGGGGGAACCGTTTGCACTTTTTTTTGAATTGGAAGTCGCAAATGAAATTACGGGAGCAAATCTATCCGTAACCATTTTGAATTCAGAATTTCGGCCGGTAACAGTTATTTTTTCATGGGACAATGATTATTACCTAAACCTGTCTCCGGGTAGACACGTTATTCGACTGGTAATCGAGGATCTTATTCTAACGCCGGGCAAATACTATATTAATACAGGAATTAATCAGTCAACAGAATCAGTAGCATGGGACGGCATCTCAAATTTACCGCTTTTTGAAGTCAGAAATTCAGGCAAGATCGTTCACTTTCTCCATCGCCAATGGGGGGGGGTACACTGGGATACGGTCCACTGGCACTTGGAAAGCCTGATGAAGGACGAGGTATCGGGAGTGCATCAGTGACAATAAAACGACGAAAAAGGGACGATTTGCTAGTGTTCGGCGCACCAATTATCGAAGACTCGGAAATCAACGAAGTGGTCGCCAGCATGAAAACCGGCTGGCTTGGCACTGGGCCGAAGACTGCCAGGTTTGAAAATGATTTCTCTACATACAAAGGGGTTAAGTTTGTAGCTGCGCTCAATTCCTGTACGGCTGCCTTGCACCTGAGTATTCTTGCCGCCGGAGTTAAACCGGGAGATGAGGTGATTACCACTCCTTTAACTTTTTGTGCCACTATAAATGCCATTGTCCATGCCGGCGCAACGCCGATCCTCGCTGATGTGGATCTTCAAACCATGAATATTGATCCCAAAGAAATCGAAAAGCGCATTACCAATAAAACCCGAGCGCTGCTTCCGGTCCATTTTGCTGGGCGGCCGTGTGATATGGACAGTATAATGGATATCGCCGAGAAACATAACCTGAAGGTTATCGAAGACTGTGCTCATGCTATTGAAACGGAATATAAAGGTCGTAAGGCTGGGACATTCGGTAATTTTGGCTGTTTTTCCTTCTATGTGACCAAAAATATCATGACCGGAGAAGGGGGAATGGTGGTTTCCAAACAGGAGGATGACATCGCCAGGATCAAGATGCTGGGCCTCCACGGCATGAGTAAGGACGCTTGGAAAAGATTCAGCGATGACGGTTACAAACATTATCAGGTCGTAGAATGTGGATTCAAGTATAATATGATGGACCTTCAGGCAGCGATCGGTATTCATCAGCTGCAGCGCGTAGAATATTACTGGGAGAAGCGCAGAACTATTTGGGAGCGTTATAATGAGGCTTTTGACAATCTGCCAATAGTCTTACCGGTTGTTCCGGAACCGGAAACCCGTCATGCCTATCACTTGTATACGATTCTGATCGACGAAGCCAAAACCGGCATCTGTCGAGACAAGTTTCTTGACGCCATGAACGCTCACAATATCGGTGTGGGCGTCCATTATTTGAGCATCCCCGAACACCTTTACTATCAGCGTACTTTTAACTGGAAACCCGAAGATTTTCCTCGCGCTATGAGGATCGGCAGGCAGACGGTCAGTTTGCCTATCTCGGCGAAACTGGTCGCGGAGGATGTCGAGGATGTCATAACGGCGGTTAAAAGGTGTCTTGTGGCCGGATGAAACTGAATGTCAGAAAAATAAGTATGACAACAAAAGGTGAATGGGATCGTTTATGGTCGAAATGTGAATATGCCACCTACTTCCACTCGCGTGAATGGGCTGAAATATGGCAAACATATAGTGATGGAAACTACCTCCCTTCTCCGTATTTATTAAAATTTTCCGATGGTACGCGGGCTATTTTCCCTTTGACATGGCACGAATCACAACAAAGGTTTGTTTCATCTCCCGCTGAAACTTATGGTGGACTGCTCTCATTGGATCCCATTAATAATAATCACACTTTAGCAGCGGCTGAATTTTTACCCAAGGCAATTGGAAGCCTTTTTGTAAGGGTAAACCCTTTTAGCGGAACTATTGATACGAGCGAAAGTGATTTACCACTGCGAAATGATGAAACTCTGGTACTTTGCTTAAATGGCAATTTTGAAAGTATTTACAACGATTGGTCCAAAAATCATAAGGTTGCAACGAAAAGGGCACGAAAAGAAGGAATAACCGTCGGTACAGCATCCTCTCTAGAGAATTGGTGTGATTATTATAGAATGTATGAATCTTCTCTGAAGAGGTGGGGTGATAATGTGTCTTCTCGGTATGGTTGGGAACTTTTTGAAGCTATTTTTTCTCGCAATTCCAAAAACATAAAGCTCTGGTTGGCATGGCATGAAGGCCAGCCGATCGCCGGAGCGCTTTGCTTCTATTCAAAAAGACATGCCGTGTATTGGCACGGTGCGGCATTTGGTGAATATTTTAAACTAAAACCAGTGCAACTGTTATTTTATGAAGCCATTCGTGATGCTGTTGATAATGGGTATTTTTGGTTCGATTTCAATCCAAGTGGAGGGCATGAGGGCGTTAAGACGTTTAAGCAAGGATTTGGAACCGCGGCTCTATCCTGTCCGTGGGTCGAGCTTGAAGGGCAAAATAGTCGAGAAGGCTGGCGAAATGATATCAAAAGATTCTGTTTTCGTTTTAACAGATATGTCTATGAAAATGACCTTAAGCCGTTATCCATGCGAAAAACAAAAAGACATGTAGTGGGAAGGTGTATGCTTGATAAAGCGAATAAAGAATATTTTGCGAAGATTAAATCCGAAGAGATCAACTGACACTTCAACTGACAACATTGGAGGACATAGCAGGAGCTTTATTCCTTTTTTGCCCCCATACCCTTCCATGGTGATGATTGATACAACCACTCGATGTAATCTTGCTTGTAAACATTGCCCGAACAGCAAACTTTCTAAGCATCCGGGTTATATCGGCGATATGGATGTTAGCCTCTACAAAAAAATAATTTGTGAAATCGCTCAGGAGAGCAAAAAGACTATTGTTAGACCTTTCGACGGCGGTGAACCGTTTATGCGTAAGGACATCGAAGAACTTATTAAATACACAAAAGACAAGGGTATTGAATATGTTTCTATCAACACGAATGGTCTTCTTATAACGCCCGAAAGATGCGAAAAAATATTAGATAGCAAACTTGATCACATAGAAATCAGCATAGATGCTTCTTCTCCTGAAACATATTTACTGATCCGCAGATCTCCCCATTACAACAAACTCATAAAAAATATCGATTACCTCAATAACATGCGCGTAACAAAGAATAGCAGCCTCAAAATAACGGTGAGTTTTGTGAAACAGCGTGAAAACCTCAAAGAAGAACGTTCGTTTTTTAGTCTTTGGCGGAACAAGGTGGATAGAGTTTATATCAGGGAATACCATCAGCATAACAGGTGGATAGACGGCAATGAAAAAAAAAAAAAAAGAACGGAATCAGATCGTTACCCTTGTCCCTATTTGTGGGAAAGACTTATCATTAATCATAATGGAAAAGTGAGATTTTGCGAGTCCGATTGGAAGACTGAACAAACAGTAGTTGGCGATATCAGAAAGCAGTCAATCAAAGAGATCTGGCTTGGTGATTTATATCAACAGGTAAGACGTTCACATTTGGATAGGATTTTTGAACATCCTTTTTGTATTAATTGCTCAGATTGGCAGGAAATCAAATGGTAAAAACAACCGACTATTTGTCCGTTATTGATATACTGAAAAAACCCTTTTATTATAATCAGCTGATAGCTTCATCTGCCAGTCGTTTTCTCCCACTTTTTGTATCAATGATGCCTGCTGATGCAAGAATCCTTGATGTCGGATGCGGATCATCCAATGTAATTCCTGCCGGTTATAATATTGTGCGATGTGATGTCAATCCCGACTATTCTCCTCATGTGCTTTGTAGCGCTCTTCAGTTGCCATTTGAAAATGAAAGTTTCGACTGTGTGGTTCATTCATGGGTGCTTGAACATCTCGAAGAGCCTGCAAAGGCTATTGAAGAGTGTTATCATGTTCTGAAACCCGATGCTTTGCTTTACTTGACAACAAACATGGCATGGCACATTCACGAAGAGCCCCGGGATTTTTTTCGTTTTACGGAATATGGCTTGCGATATATCTTTGCCAAATCTCACTGGGATATACTATTTTTAAAAGCTACCCTGGGTTTTTGGGGTACAGTTACACAATTAATGGCTTATAAAACTGCTGCTTTACTCTCAGCTGTTCGGTTGCGTTGGATTCACCCACTGTTTACTGTTCCGTTGCAAACAATGGGATTACTTTTTGAGAGGAAGGGTGGGGATACAAGCCTGTGTGCCGGTTATTGTGTCATAGCGCGAAAGCTGTGATATTTCTGCTTGTCGGAAGATTGGGAATGTTCGATATATGAATCAAAATATTAATTCCGAGATATACCGTTTAAAAGAAGTCTATAGAAATCGGGACGAAAAGATAAATTCTCAACCATGGAAAGAAGATATCTACCACCCGCGGCATCCGATGGGCAGGCTATTCTACGAACACAATTACAATATCATTGTCGATGCCTTAAATGCCACTGACATAAGCCTTGACAACTTAACTGTTCTGGATGTCGGATGCGGCACGGGTGCCTGGTTGCGATTGCTTGTAGAACTTGGTTCCAAACCGGAGAATTTGACCGGTATTGATATTTCTGAAAACCGTATAGAAAATGCAAAAAGTAATAATCCAGCTATTAACTGGATCAAATCAGATGGTGACAGTATTCCCTTCGAATGCGACACGTTCGATATCGTCATGCAGGTTGTTGTTTTTTAATCTATCATAGATCAACACCTGGCAGAAAAATTGCTGAAGGAAATGCTTCGCGTGTCAAAGCCGGGCGGTTATATCATTTGGGAAGATAAAAAAAAAAGCCATTCAGCGATTCTTACCGGATACACTAATAAGCAATTAATCAAACATCTGCCTGGCTGCACTATCATTTACAAAGAGTCGGTACATCCCCGCTATATTCGTTACTGGTACCATCATCCCTGGCTTTGCCGACTAATCTATGCATTTTCGAAAACAATTTGTGACTCATGGCTT
>JAFCZU010000618.1 GCA_019314185.1 Deltaproteobacteria bacterium
TAGCATCCCAAACTGACTCGGTGTGTGACGGTACGCCCCAGTAGAATTTCATGCATAATGACTTGCTCATAATTTCGGTTGTAATTCCTGCCTATAATGAAAGTGATAACATACAGACATGTATAGATTCTCTAAAAGCTCAAACTTTTCCTCGGAAGAACTACGAAATCATTGTTGTTGATAATAACTCTACAGATAATACCCTTGAGTTAATAAAAAAACTCGGTGTTATTTATACAGTTGAGTACAAAAAAGGGCCTGCCGCGGCAAAAAACGCCGGGATTACACTGGCAAAAGGAAATATCATCGCATTCATAGACGGCGACTGCATAGCAACAAAAGACTGGCTGAAAAATATTGTTTCAGGTTTTGAGAAATCAAATGTCGGATGTGTTGCTGGGGGCATCACGGCAATGGAAGATGATAATTTATCTCCTTTGGAAAGATTCTTAATTAAAAAAGGTCATCTATCTCAGGCTCAACACATTCAAAACCCTTTTTTACCTTTTGCCGCCACAGCCAATGCGGCGTACAGAAAAGAAGTCTTTGATAAAGTTGGACTTTTTGATGAGAAACTACTTATTGGGGAAGATGCTGATCTTTCCTGGAGAATGCAGCTTTCAACTAATTATAAGCTTATGTATATCCCGGAAGCAGCAGTTTTTCACCCTTACGAATCGAGACCAAAAGAACTTTTCAGGCAGAAAAGACGGCATGCTTATGGCTCTGTAATGCTGTACAAAAAATATAGGCTCTGTCGGCGGGACGAGGTAAAGGATTTGAAACAGACTTACTGGGAATATATGTCAATAGTAAGAAGATGGGTTAAGCTGTTTGTTTACAAATTACAAAAAAATCCAGGCGATTGTCCAATCAATGAATACCAACTAATCCTGGAAACCGCTCAGAAGGTGGGATTAATCCACGGCTCGCTGAGGCATAGGGTTTGGTACGTGTAGATGCAATGAAAATACCAATTTTGATGTACCACATGGTTCGTGAAACCGACGATCCTAAAGAAAAACGGTATTGCTGTCATCCTGATGCATTTAAACAGCAAATGGCCTATCTCAAAAGGGCAGGGTATCAGGTTATCGGGCTGGATGATTTGACAAACTCGATCAAGAACGGTACTACCCTGCCGCAAAAATCTATAGCCATTACCTTTGATGATGGTTTTGACGACAATTATGAGAATGCCTTTCCTGTTCTGAAAAAATATGGCTTCCCGGCAACGGTATTTGTAGTTAGCCGACTCGTAGGCAGAACAAACGAATGGATGCAGGAAGAGGGATTTCCAGTCAGAAAGCTGTTAGGCTGGGAAGAGCTGAAAGACATGTCTGAAAATGGAATCACGATTAGTTCCCATACAACGACCCATGCTTCATTAACTGACATGGATACAGAATCCGCCAGGCATGAGATCTCAAATTCTAAGTCTGAGTTAGAAAATGCACTGGGAAGGGCTGTTTATTTTTTTGCCTATCCTTATGGAAGGTTTAATGAACAGGTCGAAAAACTTGTAGTGGAGGCAGGTTACCTTGGAGCCTGTTCTACAAGATCAGGGTTTAATTCGGAACATGCAAATCCTTTTGCTCTAAGGAGATTAGAAATTTACGGAACAGATACCCTGTGGAACTTTATGTGGAAGCTGAAATTTGGCACCAATGAGGCCACCTTGGCCTTGCCTTTGAAATACTACTATTCGAGGATACTCGACAGGCTCGCCCCTTTTGCTCCGAAGCAATAACTTGTAAATGATCAGGATGCAGCTACTCTCATCTCCCTAAAAATGATAAATATTTCAGACAGGATTACAGGATATTCAGGATTTAAATTATCGAAACTTTTCCTGTTAATCCAAATCTAAATCCTTATACTTTGTGTTTTATATCAGCTTCGTGCTCACAAAAAATATTAAATAAATCTACATGGCTATTATTCTCGCGAAGACGGAAATTCTGATTTTTTTTTTACCAGGAATGATCGAGAACTTACTCAGCAATAATATAATTTTCCATCAGATATGCGCCTTCTTTATGTTGCGATAACATTTTATGATTTACTGGCTAACTACAATGATAGTTAACTTTGTTTGAGCA
>JAFCZU010000619.1 GCA_019314185.1 Deltaproteobacteria bacterium
CAGTCAATAAGGACCAGGAAATTGACGCTGATACAGAAGGAATGGGTAAAATTCGCAGTGCCAAAGAAAAGGCCGATTGGGAAAAGTGGCAAAATGAAAAACGTGAGCGATTGAAGACCGATGGCCGAAGTATTATGGATGATGTTAAAAGTCGAATAATGGTTCGCAAGAAAAAGCTGGAAACTCTCAGAGCCAGGCAAAAAGATATAGAAGAAAAACGTAAGCTTGCCCTGAAACGTGCGCAAGAGGGTGATCAGGGTGCCATTGAGGAGATCCGGCGATATAATGAAGAATTGGTAGCCATTGCAGATGAAATTGCAGATCTGGGCGATGCTGCCGGTTGCCAGTTTGGTCTTGTGGACCACTTTGCGGATCTGGCGACCGACCCCCGTTTCCAGATGATTGATGGCAAGTATGTTGAGGCCGAAGCAGCCGGCATGCGGCGTATCAAGGCAATGTTCGACAAGATGATTGAAGAAGGTACTGATATTTCCATGGAAGCAATGGAGAAGATGCTTCAGGAAATGAGCAACGGCCAGAAAGGTAGCCTGAAGTTTGAAAAGGGTTCGTCCAAAGAGGACCTTTTTGGAAAACCAGAATAAAAAATGATGGCGTCGTGAAAAGACTCATCTACTGCGTTGTAGCGGTTTTTTAGGAACTTGACATACTACATGTATAGTCTCGTCCCTGAAAAACCGCTACGCCTTGTATATAAGCCTTTTTACGACGCCATCTTGCGCTTATTCAAAGACTTTCAAACAACTAAATCATCGCCTTTTGATATGATTGATAAGTTATTTTCGGTTACAGTACCATAAACCGACATATTGTAGCTTTTTTTGAATACAACAGAGAATAAATGTAATTACAAAGAACAACTCCCGTCAATTTCAAAAGCGTAGATTATTCTTGATTCCATTTCAGCCCGTCTGGAGGAGATAGGCTCAAGGTGAATATCCGCAACCCGCTTGGTAAGTTGCTGTTTGTCAGGTATTGATTCAAAACCGCTTGAAATAACCTCATTTGTATAGCCGTCAAGGACATCTGCATCTTCGCCGTTTGTTATAACAGCGATGGGTATCTGGTAAGGAGCCACAAGTCTTGATGCCGCCAGTACAGGCCTATGCCGGGTTACCAGAGAGCCAGGGCTGTATTTTATTATCATGCAGATCTTATCTGACAATGTAACCAAGAAATCAATCTTCACAACGGCCTTGTTTGCACCTGCACTCACAGGAAGCTCGCAACGTGATTTGATCTCATTTTTATTGTAGCCTTTCTTTTCTACAAACAACCGTGCCAGTTTTTGCCTGTACCTCTCATCATGCGTATCTTCGATGGTTTCACCTGTTATAAAATCGACAAGTTCGCCAAGTATTAAGTGGCCTGATTTCATTTCAGCAAATTCCTCTTTACATCTTTTTATCTTTGAAATAATGATAAATCATGTCCATTGAAAAAGCAATTGCTCAAATTAATATTGATGGTTTTTTAAAGCAATTAAGAGCTATCTATGCCTCAATGGATCTTAAATACATAGAAGCCGCTGCATATTACGGATTCAATTGTACAGGGTGCGAAGACAACTGCTGCCTGACTCGCTTCTACCATCACACCGTTTTGGAATACCTTTATATTCTTGGAGAATTCCATAATCTCGATCCTGAACAACAAACCGAAATTAGATCAAAAGCGCTGGAAGTAAGACGAAAATCTGTTGAAGCCGACAAAAAAGGAAAACCGGTTCACCAGATGTGCCCACTTAATTCTGACGGCAAATGCACACTCTATTCCTGCCGCCCGATGATATGCAGGCTGCACGGCATTCCCCACGAATTGCATAAACCAGGCATGGACGTAACGTACGGACCGGGATGCGAAGCCTTTTCAAAGTATTGCAGAGAAAAAGATTACTACAGGTTTGACCGGACACCTTTTTACATAAAGATGGCCTCTTTGGAAAAAGAATTGAAACAGACCGCCGGTATCACAACGAAAGTAAAGATGACGGTAACGGATATGTTGGTATAACTGCGGTTTTAAAAGTTTTCCAGCTTACTTCTCAAGTACCTTTTGAAGTGGTTTGATCATTTCTTTTTT
>JAFCZU010000155.1 GCA_019314185.1 Deltaproteobacteria bacterium
TCTGTTTCATGTCAAAGTCCTGGATCACGGAATCGATATAGCTGACGCTATGACCGGCCGCCTTTAATTGAGCTGCGCTGTAAGCAAGGAATATGGGATACTGCAGAAATTTGTCGCTTCTGTGTTTAATAATTCTGTTCTGCGATCTTGTGCCGAATCCTTTTCCCGGCCAAGGAGGGTTTATGATTAACACTCTCATGAATATATCGCTTTATGCCTCCCGTATAAAAATCCGGCAAACTGTACAAAAAAGCTCATACTTAAAAGTATAAGTATAAGAGGAAACTTTTTATCGTTATAATACTGTCTGAAAATATTTCCCGTGGACCACAGTCTCAATGAAAGAAAATTCTTTTTACCGGAAACCTTGGTTGAGAAAATATAGCTGCTGACACCTCTTTTAAACTGCCATTTCACAAAATCTATTAATGAATCCCTGTATCCGTGATATACCAAAACATCAGGACAATATTTAATCTTGTAATTGAGTTTTCGTAAATTATAAGCAAATAGACTGTCCTCTCCGCCCGGGAATGGAAACGACTCATCAAATCCGCCGACTGCTCGGAATATATTTTTCTTCACTGCACAATTGCATGAACTGAGACTGTCAGTAAATCCATATTGATCCACCCGCCATATCTTTTCAAAACCAATTGCACCACCAGCAGGAAATCCCAGCGCAGAAATGGAATCTCCCAAAAGGGTCGACGGCATCAAGATGACCCTTCCCATAATTACCTCTGCATTGTTCTGCGAAAAAAACTTGTTAATATTCTCCAACCAGTAACAATCAACACGGCAGTCACTGTCCGTAAATACAAGAATTTCTCCTAGTGCATTTTGGGCTCCAATATTACGGCAATATGCCGGTCCCCGGTTTTCTGACAGCGAAATAAATTTACATCGATAGTTTCTATCGATTTTCAGTGTTCTGTCTTGGGAAGCATCGTCGATCACAATGACTTCGAAATCTTTGTGATTCTGGTTTGATAAAGAATCTAGCAAGGCCGGAAGGGTTGCTTCAGCATTATAGGCGGGAACAATAACTGAAAAGTTCATTCTTTCTGGTTACCTTGTTAATCATCAATCTAATTCGTTTTTAGTTAATTTTATCCCCTTCACTCCTGTCAAAACGCATCTGACAGATCTGTTCCGAAATAAGACTCATCATAAAGATGATAATAGAGGAGACAAACAGAAAAACACTCATATTCGTAAATCGAGCTTGAGTTATCAGTGTGTAAATGTAATTGAGAAACCCCAATAAAAATAAGGTGAAGCTAACCGGAAGAAATATTCTCATAGGAGAATAGAGAGTGCAGATTTTGGTGATTATCATAAAAAATCGCACCCCATCTTTAAACATACTTATATTACTTTTTCCCTTCTTTCGAGCCCGGATCTTGATAGGAATATATTTCACACTCCTTCCGTTTCTCAAAACACTTAATGTCAGAGTCGTGGGATATGAATAGGTGTTGGGAAGCAGGTATAAAAAGTTCCGAGCCACATCTGCTTTAATAGCCCGAAATCCTGATGTGAGGTCGGAAACAGTAAACTTTGCAACATAGGATGCGAGATAGTTGTATATTGTGTTGCCGAAAGCACGCCCCAATGAGGCCTGTTGTCTCCGTCCATAAACACCAGAATATCTCCCTTGGCAATTCTGATTCCGCTTTTTATGGCAGCGCCGTTGCCAATATTATAAGGGTGATTGTAAACATGGGCGCCTACACCCCTGGCTACGGCATCCGTATCATCTGTTGAGCCGTCATTTATTACGATAACTTCGAATTCAGGATACAACTCGACGATTTTGGATACTATATCCCCAATGCTTTGAGCTTCATTGTATGCCGGGATGATTATTGAAACTCCTGTCTTATCCATCTTCAATCCCCAACCCCATCAATAAGGGCTATCTCAAACTCCCTTAGATGAGTTTCAAAAAAAGATCTTACGCTATCCCAGATCCATCCCTTGCTGTTTTTCAAATCAAGATCTTCCAATACTCTGTGGCCCAGTTGAAGAGCAAGTCCTGTCCCACCAGCCAAGTAAAAACTACTGATCTGACCTGCCATTTTGCCGATCAAATCCTGAGCTTTTTCTGAGAGCACTTCCTGAAACATCCCCTTCCCCCCTTAACGGTATATTGAAATACACAGACCAGAACCGTTTCGTTGTCGGCAAAAGCCCCCTGTTATTGCCCTTTCACAAAACTTAACCTTGTCCCGGATGTCCTTTTGTTACGATATCACCAAAGATTCTGGGCAATTCCTCTATCATATAAAGAGGGAGAGACAAAAGATCAAATTCAACTTGTACAGATTCTCCTCCCTGGCTGAGAGCGTGGGAAACATGCTGATATGAGGGTATGTTTAAATCAAAACGAACACCGACCCGGGCCTTTTTTTGATTAACAAATTGCTGGAGTGACTTGAGTGATCCGCTCTTGCCTGCCTTAACCTCAACAGGAACAATTGCTTGTCCTAATTGCGTGATAAAATCGATCTCAGCATTTCCTGCCCTCCCTTCGCGCAACCAGTAGGTCAAAAACGGGCTTACATTGTTTTTTCCGATGTAGGCAAGATGTTGCGCGATGAACTGTTCAGCCACATGACCTTTGTTGACAAATGACTTTCGCTTAAGTTCGTTCAATGATATCCATTGAACGCCGCAAATGGCATTCATCAACCCACAATCCAGAAAGAAAGGCTTAAATATTCGTCTGTTTATGGTAGCACCAAGCGGCAAACCGGATGCATCCGTATGACAGGCTTTCATTATGATTTGTGCTTTTTCAAGCAAATCAACAGCCTTGCGTAGTTCTCTGGATTGCTCCTCGGGGTCTACACGAACGTACTTGAATTTCTCCCCGGCAGCCATCGGGACGTAGTTAAACACCTTATGAAGACGAAGCAGGTCAGCCTGGGTTGCATATTTCGCAAAATCGTCTTTGTATGTCTCAATAATCGAGGCATGAACATCAAATACCGCGTCGAGCGCATTAGTATCGATGAATCGCTGGATTGCCTCAGGCATCCCCCCCACCAGGAACCAGACTCTTTGCAGTTCCAATAATTGGTCGTGAGCGGATTGAGGAAAAACCTCATGTAGGTGATAATTGTTTAGCAGATCGAGCAAAACGCTTTTTTCCATCGCCGCCAGAGTCTCTTCAAAGGTTACGGGACCAAGGTAGAGGTATTCGACCCGACCCACTGGCATGGAAAAGGAATGTTTGGACATTGTAAATTCAAGGAGGGAGCCGGCTGAAATTACGGGTAGCTCAGGATGATCTTCATAGAAATATCGAAGGGTCTGAATGGCGATCGGCACCGCCTGTATTTCATCTAAGAAAAGCAACCCATCCTTCCCTGAAATCGGTCCCTTCCCACAAATAAATTCAAGTTCCCGAAGGATCTTTCCGGTATCCTGTGTTTTAAAAACCTCGACCAACGTTGGATGCCGTTCAAGATTGACTTCATGGAGGATCAATTTCTTATGGTCAGCAAACTGCCTGACCAGAGTTGATTTTCCTACCTGACGGGCGCCGCGAATAATCAAGGGTTTGCGATAGTTTGAATCCAGCCAATCAGCCAGTCTTTTTTCTGCAATACGGTCCATTTTTATTTTGAATATGCTGGAAAGAGGGGTCTATTTTCTACATATTATGCTTATTATAAGGGTTTATTGCCAATGATGCAAGCAAAATATGACACGGAACAGGGTCTATCGCTAACTGTTTGAGAATATATTTTAGAGGTATGCTGTTTTAATCGCTATTTTAACGCCGACGTCCTTCAGACAAAACTCTGGTCAAATTCTTATCCCGGCGTATCAACCGCGCAATATCCCATGTTTTTTCCTTTTCGGAATCGGACATTACCAAAAAGAGATTTCTGATGTCCTCTTCATCTTGAACTCCACCTGCCATTAACTTCATGCCGACCAAAAATTCTTTTGGATATGGATAAAGAGGGCCTGTATGTGGAGAATCCATGCTTTTTAAGCCTTCCAGCTCCCATGCATAATTTGCAATCAATATATCAAGTTTTTTGAACCGGTTTTCCGGATCGGTTATGATGATTATATCATGTTTTAAGGGATCCGATGGGTCCTTGGATGCTTCAACATTCTTAACCTCAAATTTCCCCTCAAGTTCTTGTCTTAAAAATGACGCGAATACTTTTCCTGTGTCGCCAATATCTTTTTTTTCGTCTCCGCAAAACAAGAGTATGTCAACATCAATTGTTGTTCTGGGTATGCCGTGCATAATAACGGCTTCTCCACCGACAATTGCGGCAAGTCGTGTAACATTGGCCTGCTCAGAAAATTTATCTATGCATTCTGTAACTGTTTTTAATAAGCTTTTCATATGCTTCTTCCGGTGAAATATTATACATTTGAGACATCCTCTCCAGAGTTTCATCCAGGCGCTTTTCTGCCTCTGCTGATCTCTCCTGAGGAGTCAGCTTCAAGAAGGCTTCAATCATTTCAAGCCATTTTTTTTTCATCAAATGTGACATATTATTTTAATCCACAGATTACCACGATGAAATAGAAAATACCCATGTTAAATAGTCCTCTGGCCCTGATTAAATGGCTTTCAGATTTAACGTGGTAATAATTGAACAGGTTAAACGTTTCTTAGGACATGCACAGATTTTCGTGAGTTATTGGGTTATATTTTAACCCTCGTTTGGCCCTTCATTATGCCTTTATTCCTGAACTATTACAAAAAAACGAGCTTTGATGTCAAGGGAATTAGCCGGAACCAATATTGTTATTCGGGATTCTATTTTATTTGACCACATTTTCCATATCTTTCCCGAAGCGAAATAATGCGATACAAATAATATTATTATTCCTTAATTTAAGAATCTTGGAAAGCTGCCTGCCCCGTAGGTTCGGGGAATCGTATGGGGTGTTCACCTGCCCGCTCGTGCCTTGCATGGCAGGCGGGTCTGTGTCCTATGCTATCAAGTTTATCTTATCCGGGAAATAACTTTGAGCATATGATTTTCATTTTTGCCAGGCGGAATGTCAGCGCTGTGTACAGACACCCAAATCCGTATTTGATACTGCGAAACAGGTTGATAGATGAGGCCTCGGGAAAATATTTTGTTGGGCAGCTCACTTCCGCAACCGTGTAGTCGTGCCATAGAATCTGAGCCAGTATCTGATTGTCAAAAACAAAATCATCAGAATTTGTTTCGAGTGGCAATTTTTCCAACAGTTCGCGGGAAAAGGCTCTGAATCCCGTATGGTATTCTGAGAGTTTCGCACCAATCAGAACGTTTTCTGTAAAGGTAAGGAAACGATTGGCGATATACTTCCATACTGGCATGCCCCCCTTTAATGCATAACCACCCAAAATCCTGGAACCGAGCACACAATGATACAGACCGTTTCCGATCATGGAAGCCATGGCAGGGATCAACTTTGGTGTATACTGATAATCCGGGTGAACCATAATGATGATATCACCGTCGGCTTCTAGGGCAAGCCTGTAGCAGGTCTTCTGGTTGCCTCCGTAGCCTAAATTTTTCTCATGTGTGTATACCAAAGTATCGGGCAGAGTTTTCGCAATAGATACGGTTTCGTCCCGGCTTTCGTCATCAACCAAAACCACCAGATCAACGATGCCCTGGGCCATAACCTCTTCATAAGTTTTGCGCAGGGTTTTTGCCGCATTATATGCGGGCATGACAACAATCACTTTTTTATCTTTATACATAGAAACTCTCCGGCGAAAAAAAATTACTATTTGCTGGATGATAAAATTTGCTTTATTATCTCAAGATTTTTACTTGCTTCAGAATTATTGGGATTGATCTGCAAGGCTTTTAAAAAAAATACTTTGGCTTTTTTAAATTTCCCCTGCTTAAACAGTATCAGTCCTATTTTATTATAGGCTTGAACATAATCAGGTTTAAATTGAATCGATTTGACAAAATGAGTGGCGGCTTCCTTTGTTTTTCCCTGACTTAATAAAATATTCCCCAGGTTGTAGTGTGCTTTTGCATATTCCGGATTAATTCTGAGTGCCTGTCTATAGTGAAAAACAGCCTCCTTAAAGTTCCTTTGAGTAGACAGCACATATCCTAGGTTATAGTGCGCATCAGCATTTTCGGAATTGGTTTTAAGTATCTCTCTATATTGTGATATGGCTTCATCAGGTTTTCCCTGCATAAACAACACATTTGCAAGATTATTGCGCACGTCTGTTTTTTTTGGATTGATTTTAAGCACTTTGGTAAAATATAAAACCGCTTCATCATAATTTCCATCCTCAGAAAGAGCTGTTCCCAGATTGTAAAGCGCCCGGACGTAGTCAGGTTTTATTTTTAAGGACTCTTTATAATGGAAAATGGCCTTATCAAGATCTACCGAGCCCAGTGCCGTACCCAGATTGTTTTGCGCCTTATAATTGTTTTCAGTTACTTTAATGGCATTTTCAAACAATGTAATGGCGTTTTTCCAATGACCTATCTGAAAAAAAGTTCTAACTGTCAAGGTTGAAAGGATTATCATGGCAGATACACCAAAGAAGATTTTTCGATATTGCCATTTTTTCAGAAGGTCGGGAACACCCCACGCAATAATAATAAAAAGCCCTATTAGAGGAATATAGGTGTAGCGATCGGCCATTGCCTGATTGCCCACCTGTACCAATCCGATAACCGGTATAAGGGTACCAAGGTACCAAAACAGTCCAACCGCCATATACGGATATTTCTTTGACGACCGTATGGATAAAAATATGGCCACAGCGATCACTAAAGCCGCCCCAAATATCTGCCATGCCGGCAACGTATTTCCAGGATGTGGATAAAAAACAGCCAGGTTTCTTGGCCAGATCGCTTTTAATATATAGCTTACATATGAAACAAGGGCATTCGTGATACGGAGTTTTAACGACAACGCCTCTAAAGCTTTTACCGCACCTCCGCTTTTCTGAGCAAAAAAAGTCAAAACGCATGAAACAACTACCGGGATAAAAAGAGGAATCTTTTCTAAAATGAGCCGAGAGGACCCTTTAAAGTAAAAAGATGTTTTTCCATATGATTGTGATAGACGATGATTCTCAAATTGAAATCGTTTAAGCGGCCAGAAGTCCAGCAAAAGCAAAACAAATGGGAATGTTACCAGCATGGGCTTGGCCATAAGGCCTAAGCTAAGGAATACCATAACCATCCAATAGTTCTTAGCGACTGGTGATTTGACATAACGGTAATATGCACCAATCATCAACAAACCAAAAAAGGTGCTCAAAACGTCTTTTCGCTCCGAAATCCACGCTACAGACTCCACATGGAGCGGATGCAATGCAAAAAGGGCTGCCACAAATGCACTTCTCCAGATCGTTCCGGTCATCAGTTTAAGCACTATAAATAATAAAATGGTATTGGCCATATGGAGTATTAAATTTGTCCAATGGTGACCCATGGGGTTTAATCCATACAGTTCACAATCAATCATATGAGAAAGCCAGGTCAACGGATGCCAATTTGCGGAATGGAAAGTGGTAAAAGCCCAATTAAGTCCTTTAACCGTGAGCCCTTCCTGAACATTGAGATTTTCGGTAACATACAATTCATCGTCATAACCAACAAAATCAATATTACTTGCTTGCCCATAGGCAACAAGAATCGCCAAAATCAAAAGCATACTAATTAGCAAGCTAAGTTGATGACCCGAGGTAGTGTGTTTTTTTTTCATGGATAAATTGGCTTTTTAAATTTCAATAATCAGAACTGCCCCCCTAATTTTATTAGAAGAAAAGTTGAACAAATCAATAGTATTATCATTTGGCTTGAATTTCCCATATTGCATAGTTGTGATGTTCATAGATCATTTTCCAATATTTTTTAAAAAGATTCATAAAACGTTTAATCTCTTCCTGTGAAAAATTATTTTTTAAATAATTGTCGACCAGATCGGTCCGCATTAGAATATGGGTAACGTCCATTGATTGTATATATTCCTTAAATTTTTCTTCTTTGGCAGAGATTGTCACCATATGACTTATTGTACTCATCCCAAATGAAGGTTCGTTTTTATAAGTTCTATCGAGGTAATATCCTCGACGTCCCAAAAACATGGTAAAAATCCTGGCATCATCAGGCAAATTATGGTTAATATATTCAACAGCATCGTAGTGCAAAAGATGACGTTTCAGAAAAGCCTCTCTGGTTTCCTTGCCCAACACATAGGGAATTGGATTTATAATTTCTATTCTTTTTTTAAAATAAGTAAGATTAAATATCAGCAAGATGGCTACACCCGTAATAATAAAAATCTTGGCTATTGATTTAACATGTTTCCCGAACCGAAGAGAAGAATAAAGCGTTCTCTCCTCCAATTTATCCACAAGGTCTTTTATCCCCATGACAGCAATAATGGCAAGAAATGGCAGAACAGGAAGAATATACCGAACCTGCTTGGCAGTTAAGAAATAAGCCATTATTACAAAAAAAACAGAAAAGAGCACAAAGAGAAGTTTGTCTTTAACATATCTTTTGCTAAGCAATATAAAGGGTAAAAAAACGATTAGAATCGGATTTAGGGCGCCTTGAAAATATTGATAGCTATTATCTCTTCCCTGAAAAAACATACGTATGGGAATCAGTAATGTTTCCCAAAAACTTTCGCCGT
>JAFCZU010000156.1 GCA_019314185.1 Deltaproteobacteria bacterium
CCATCTTCGATAAGCACGCGGCATTTTCCGCATACCCCTTCTCCGCCGCATGAGGCATTTATATGAACCCCGGCTTTCATGGCAGCACGGATAAGATTTTCTCCATCCCTTACGGAGATACTTTTATTGTGAGGCAAAAATAAAACTTTATGTTGGTTCATATCCGATCCATTATTTTGTATTGGTAACTGTAAATTGTGAACGGTTACATCTATTTTAATTTATCAAATCTGCAGGTTAAAGAAAGCATATCGCCATCAAAAAAAGTTGTTGTTTTATAGGGAAGGCTTTTAAATAATCGTATCATTGTCTGGTTCTGAGGTGAAGTATATGCGATCAATCCGGATATGCCTTTTTCCCGCGCTGCTCTTGCCAGTTTTTTCAGCAAGAGCCTGCCTATCCCTTTTCCCTGATAATTTTTGCTTACGGAAAAAGCTACTTCTGCGATGTTTTTTGCTTCGTCAAGCAGATATTCTCCAACCGCGGCAACTTTCTCAAAACCTAATTCTCCAACTACCGCTAATATTGTTAAATTTTTAATATAATCTATTTGAGATATACCTCCGACTTCATTCTGCAGAAAAGTTCTTTTTTTGTAAAAAAATCTTGATACAATATCATTCTTATCAAGACTATAAAAATGCTCCTGTATTATTCTTTCATCAACCGGTTTTGCCGGTCTGAAGGTTATCTGTTCATCTTCAATTTGTAGTGTTTCTTCAAGATCTAACGGGTATATGCCGTGAATAGATTCGGTAAGCGTGCGCTCCATACCAAGCAGCCCTGTTTTTTGAGCATCGGAAAAAAGTTCATCTCTGAAATCAGGATGAGCAATACTTATCATAGCCATAGCCCTTTCCTGAAAACTTTTTCCAAACAGATTAACAGATCCGTATTCAGTAACTACATATTGAACATCGCCCCTCGGCACAACTACAGCCATATCATGCAGCTTTGACACAATGCGGCTTTTTTTCCCATGCATTGATGTGGCAGGCAGCATAATAATAGATTTTCCGTTTTTTGACTGCGCCGTTCCTCTTATAAAATCAAGCGTACCGGTAACCCCGGAATAGTAGTCATAAGAAATTGCATCAGAGGCAACCTGACCGGTGAGATCTATAGCTGTTGCCATATGCATGGACACCATTTTGTTGTGGCGGGAAATAATACCCGGGTCATTTACATAGTCTGAAGGATAAAATTCAATTGCAGGATTATCATCTAAAAATTCATAAAGATAATTCGTTCCTATTGCTCCGCTTGCCACCAGCCTTTCTTCGTTAAACCGTTTTTTTCGATTTGTTATTACTCCTTTTGAAACAAGATCCATTATGCCGTTTGTCAGGTATTGAGTGTGGACTCCAAGATCGTTTTTATCAGAAAGAGCAAAAAGAGTTGCATTAGGTATTGTGCCGATACCGATTGAAATTGTTGAATCGTCGTCTATAAGTCTCGCAATATGTTTGCCGATAAGATTGGCGGATTCTGATTTGCGAGGTTCATTTATCACCAGAAGATCTTCTTCATATTCAACGATTACATCGACATCATTTACATGAATAGCGCTTCTCCCAAGTACTCTTGGCATTTTGTAGTTTACCTGGGCAATTACAAGATCGGCAGACATGGCTGCAGCCATTGTAATATCAACAGCAACACCGAGACTCATCCATCCGAAATCATCCGGTGGAGACACCTGAATAAGCGCAACATGTATAGGAAGATATCTTTTTTTAAACAAGCGGGGTACGGCAGAAAGATTTATCGGAGTGATATATTTCATATTTCTGGCAATTCCTTCAACCTCGGAAGATCCAAGATAGAAAGATCGTATATTCATACTTTGACAGTTAGTCTTATTAGCGATCAAGGTTAAAGGGGTGGTTTCCAGAGACATAAGACGAACTATCTCAAGATCCGTAAAGTTTCCTGATGCTTCACAAAGCTCCCTGACGAGATGTTGAGGCTCTCCGCATGTAGATCCGATAAATACCCTTTGGCCAGGCTTAATTAAAGCTACAGCTTCCTGAGATGAACGTTTGATCTCCACATAATGGTCTGCCCAATAGATTGCTTTTGCCATGACGCTCCTTAAAAATTAAATTAAAATTAATCATAGACTATTTTTAACTTATTCAGTAATAATTATCAAGAAGAACTGGATTTTAATACCTGAGATGAGCGATCAGCTCTTATCAATTAGCAATTAGCTCTTATTGTTTTCAGCTATTTATCAGCGCTTCGATTTTCATCCGTTGGGTGAAATGTTATTAAATAACAACATCTTGATATGGTTTGACTAATATCTAAAAGTCTAAAGGCTGATCGCTCAATTCAGGAGGCAACAACAGAATTATTATGCAATTATCAGTACAGCAAAAAAAAGCTGTTGAATATATCGGATCTCCGGCTCTCGTTGTAGCGGGCGCTGGATCAGGCAAAACAAGGACATTAACAGCCAAAATTTGTCATCTTGTTTCACATGGATACGATCCTGAACGTATTCTTGCTATAACATTTACGAATAAGGCTGCCGAAGAGATGAAAAGCCGTCTTGTTCGTATGACAAAAATTCCGTCAAAACGTTTTCCCTGGGTTCGAACATTTCACTCTGCATGTTTTAAAATCTTAAAAAAACATTGCTCCCTGCTTGGATATACTACTCCTCTCCAGATCTACGCAGTATACCAGCAGCAAAAGATAATCAAAGATATTATTGTCGGAAAATTGAATTTTGATAAAAAATATGTTCAACCTGTTTTAGCTCAGCTTTCCAGAGCAAAAAACTCAGGCAATCCTTTTGATTATCTTGACCATAAGCTTCACGCTTTCCGTATCAAATTATTAGATGTTTTTAATCTTTACGAAAAGGAACTGAAATCAAATAATGCCGTTGATTTTGATAATATTTTGCTTTTGACACGCAACCTGCTTCGGGATCACAAAGATGTGCGCGAGCAGTACAGAAAACTTTTTCAGTTTATTCTTGTGGATGAATATCAAGACACCAATAATCTTCAGGAGGATCTCACAAGGCTGCTGCTTCGAAACGGCAACCTCTTTTGTGTGGGTGATGACTGGCAGGCTATTTATTCATTCAGAGGAAGCAATATGAATCATTTCCTCTCGTTTCGTGAAAAATACAAAAAGGCCAGGGTATTCAAACTGGAACAAAACTATCGTTCTGCTGATGAGATTGTTAAAACAGCAAATGATCTGATCGGATATAATGATTATAAGATGGAAAAAAAGTGTTTTTCCGACAAGCACGGCGGGCTGATTGAACTTTATGATTTTTACAATGAAAAAAAAGAGGCTGACTGGGTTGCCAAAAAGATCAAATCCCTTCACAAAGGGGGGCTTGCTTATAGCAAAATGGCTGTTTTGTATCGGACTAAATTCTGCTCTCTTTCCTTTGAACAGACATTCAGGGCTCTCGGAATTCCATACCGGATGTTAGGTGGAAAGGGGTTTTTTGAACGTAAGGAAGTCATGGATATAAACTGCTATCTTACTGCTGCGGTTTTTGAAAAAGATGATGCGTCCTTTGAGCGGATTGTAAATATTCCCAAACGCGGCATAGGCCCGGCGGCTGTCAATAAGATCGCTCAGATAAAAACAGGCGGGATGAGTCTTCAGGCTGCCGCGCGCAATGCTCTCAGCGAAAAGCTTCTCGCCTCAAAAATATATAATTCTCTCAGCAATGTAATCAGGCTGCTTGATGATATTAAGAACATGAAACCTGATGCCGCAATCCGCGAAATATTGTCAAAGGTTAACTATATGGATTATATTAAGCATTATTCCATAGCCAATTCCATGGATTATACCGCAAGAGAGGAAAATATTGAGCAGCTTATTTATTCAGCTTCCCAAAAGGACTCGCTGATTGAATATCTTGAAGAAGCCGCCCTGATTAAAGAAGATAAAGAAGATGAGGAAGACAACAAAAGCGGAGTAGTTCTGTCAACCATTCATGCTTCCAAGGGCTTGGAGTACAGGGCTGTCTTTGTAGTTGCATGTGAAGAACAGCTTTTTCCTCACTGGAGATCGATGGATTCAGAAATGGGTCTTTATGAGGAACGCAGACTTATGTATGTTGCTATGACAAGATCGGAACACTATTTGTTTTTGACTTGTGCAAATTACAGAAAGGGTAAATTCAACAAAAAAAGCCGGTTTTTATATGAAATCAATGATTCATTAAATGATGGCGTCGTAAAAAGTCAAAAAACCACTTTTTGCGAACAGTGTTAGGTGTCAGGTGGATAGGCTGAAGACTGCTAGGGAAAAGCGTATTTACATGGTTGCCATGCTGGAGTGTGGAAACGAGAAATTTACACAGATGAACGCAGATAGGTTTAAATACAAAGAAATTACAGATGTGCAAAAGCGACAACTAATTTTAAAATGGTTAATGTATTACAATAAAAAACATCAGTGATAATCAGCGTAGATCTGTGGCTGAATAGTTCCAAAACAGTTACAAACAGGAGAAATCCGTGATGGTAGAATTCACATATCAAGAGATGTTTCCTCTGGCAGATGATGATACAAAATATCGTCTGCTGACAAAGGATTATATTTCTGTGAAATCATTTAAAGGGACAGAGATTATAACAATTGCTCCCGAGGCATTTACTCTTCTTGCCGAACAGGCGTTCAAGGATGTGTCCCATCTGCTGAGGCCAACGCATCTGAAACTACTGACAGTAATTCTTGATGATCCTGAAAGTTCCGAAAACGATAGATATGTTGCTCTCGAGATGTTGGAAAATGCTGTTATTGCCGCAAAAGGAATATTCCCAATGTGTCAGGACACAGGAACCGCTATCATTATCGGCAAAAAGGGACAGCAAATCTGGACAGATTTTTCTGAGGAAGAAGCGCTTTCAAGAGGAGTTTATAATGCATACACAACAAACAATTTGCGTTATTCACAATTAGCTCCCCTGACCATGTACGATGAAAAAAATACAGAGTGTAATCTGCCCGCACAAATCGAATTGTATGCTGCCGGGGGGAATACATATAATTTTCTGTTTATGGCAAAGGGCGGCGGCTCTGCTAACAAGACATTTCTTTTTCAGGAAACAAAAGCAATTCTATTTCCTGAAAAACTGGTAAGTTTTATGAAAAACAGCCTGAAAACCATTGGAACAGCCGCATGTCCTCCCTACCATCTTGCTTTTGTCGTGGGCGGAACTTCGGCTGAAATAAACCTTAAAACCGTAAAGCTCGCTACAGCAGGGTATCTGGATTCACTCCCGTCAAAGGGAAATGAATTTGGTCATGCGTTCAGAGACTTAAAACTCGAATCCCGATTACTTGAAATATCCCGTGAACTGGGAATCGGCGCTCAATTCGGTGGAAAATATTTTTGCCATGATGTCAGGGTTATACGTTTGCCGAGACACGGCGCTTCCTGCCCCATAGGCCTTGGTGTGAGCTGCAGCGCTGATAGAAACATTAAGGCAAAAATTACAGCGCGCGGCATTTTTCTTGAAAAACTTGAAACAGAACCAGGCAAATATCTGCCTGAACCGAAAGCGATTAAATCGGATGCAGTACAAATAAACCTCGATAAGCCGATGGATGAAATACGTGCGATTTTAAACAAATACCCTGTTGCTACTCCATTACTTTTATCCGGAAAAATCATAGTGGCAAGAGATATAGCTCATGCCAGGCTAAAAGAGCGCCTCGACAGAGGCAAAAACCTGCCACGCTATTTCAAAGACCATATTATATATTATGCGGGTCCGGCAAAAACTCCTGATGGATATGCTTCAGGTTCTTTTGGTCCTACAACTGCCGGAAGAATGGATCCATATGTGCCATGTTTTCAAAAGCAGGGCGGGTCTATGGTTATGCTGGCAAAAGGCAACCGGTCAAAGGAGGTTGCAAAATCATGTAAAAAACACGGCGGGTTTTACCTTGGTTCTATAGGCGGTCCTGCGGCAAAGCTTGGCAAAGAATGTATTACAAGAATCGAAATCATTGATTATCCTGAACTTGGGATGGAAGCAATATTTATGATAACAGTAAAAGATTTTCCGGCATTTATTATAATTGATGACAAAGGCAACGATTTCTATGAAAATTTACTTCATTAGAAAGCTCCGCCCTTGTCATGTATTCCGACATACAGGCAATGTGCTGTGACAGGTGTTGGCAGGCGGGTTTGAGAAACGAAGTGATATCATTTTCGATGTTTATTTTTTCAGTTCCTCTTCCGTGAAGCGCTGAATACTGTTCAGTTGTTAAATAAATATTTTTGTTTACATGAGGTTTTAAATAAAGTAACTTGTTATTTTTTAGAATGTTTTATTTATTACAAATCCATAGGAGATATAACCTGGACATTTAATAAAGGAGCAGCGCTATGGCAAAAAAAATGAAAACAATTGATGGAAACACAGCCGCGGCGCATGTGGCATACGCCATGAGTGATGCCGCCGCCATTTATCCAATCACACCTTCATCGAGTATGGGGGAACTGTGTGACGAATGGGCAGCCAATGGTCGTAAGAATATATTCGGACAGACCATGCTGGTTCGTGAGCTTCAGTCAGAAGCAGGGGCGGCAGCGGCAGTACACGGGAATCTTGCATCCGGTGCTCTTACAACAACCTTCACAGCCTCTCAAGGCCTTCTTTTGATGATTCCAAACATGTACAAGATTGCGGGAGAGTTGCTGCCGGCTGTTTTTCATGTCACGGCCAGATCAATTGCCGGACATGCTCTTTCCATTTTTGGAGATCATCAGGATGTCATGGCTGTCCGGCAGACCGGTTTTGCTCTTTTGTCCTCAAATTCTGTTCAGGAAGCCATGGATATGGCGTTGGTAACACATTTGTCCGCAATTGAAGCAAGCCTTCCTTTTATCCATTTCTTTGATGGATTTCGTACTTCTCATGAGATTCAGAAGGTCGAGATGATCGACTATGATGATATGGCCGGGTTGATTAACAGAAATGCTGTTGAGGCGTTTCGCGCAAGAGGCACAAACCCTGAAAGACCTGAACTCAGGGGTACTGCCCAGAACCCGGATATTTATTTTCAAGGGCTGGAGGCGTCAAATTCTTATTATCAGAAGATTCCCGCCATTGTCAGTGATTACATGAAGAAGGTTTCTGATTTGACCGGCCGCAACAGAATCATCATTTCCATGGGTTCTTCCTGCGAAACCATAGAAGAGGTTGTAAATTATCTGACAAGCAAGGGAGAACGGGTGGGGCTGGTCAAGGTTCGTTTGTATCGTCCTTTTTCAATTGAACATCTTTTTGCCGCCATACCCGCAACAGCAGATCGCATCACAGTTCT
>JAFCZU010000620.1 GCA_019314185.1 Deltaproteobacteria bacterium
TATTTCTGCAATATCTTTAAAAGCCCTTTTCATAACAATCCTCCTTTCTACTCAACCACAGTAATCTCAAGATTAGACTTTGGTTAAGAAACAGGTGATGTCTTGAAAGAATATAGCTACGAAGCCGTGGCTTGAGGAAACACAAATGCAGTAGTCGCTGTTTTAATTGGAAAATATCGCAAACAGATCATTTTAGTGTAGGAGCAATGCAGATATTGACATCTTCATTATTTAAGAAAACAAAATTATATTAAAATTTAATTTAAGTGTCAAGCGTTGGGTTTGAATTGGCCAAATATTTTTTTTTGTAAAGAGAAAAATAAGTAACAGGCACTACTATAAGCGTAAAAATTGTTGATGCACATAGTCCGAAAATCAGAGCCCAGGCAAGGCCTGAGAAAACAGGATCCAGTGTAATGGGCAATGCACCTACGGCTGTTGTGACTGCTGTGAGCACTATAGGTCGCATCCTGATTGCTCCGCTCTGGAGAATAGCTTCTTTAAAAGGTATGCCTTTATTAAGAGCTTTTTTAATGAAATCGATCAGAACAATAGAGTTTCTTATTACAATTCCGCCAAGAGCTATCATGCCAATCATGCTTGTTGCGGTAAAAAAAACAGGATTGAAGAAACCACCCACATGTTCTCCGGTAATAAGGTTCAACAGCCAGAATCCAGGCATTATTCCCAGAAGAGTCAGAGGTATTGCCATCATTATTAAGACAGGCATGAGAAATGAGTCGGTTTCTATTATTAGAAGAATATAGATTCCTAATAGAGCTGCCGCAAATGCTATGCCCATATCTCTGAATACTCTGAGAGTTATCTTCCATTCACCTTCACCTGCCCAATTTACTCTGATTCCTTTTGGAGGAGGGTGTCGGTTAACTCTTTTCTGTATATCAAGAACAGCTTCGCCAGGAGCTCTGCCCGCCGTTTCTCCCATTACGTATACAACACGCTCAAGGTTTTTATGGTAAATAGGCTGGTCTTCAGTTATATGGACTATCTTTACGAGTTCCGCCAGAGGAACCATTTTGCCTGTATTTGTTTTAATGGGTATTTGAGATAATGATGTTATTCCTGATCTGTTTTCTCTCGGCAGTATTATCTTAATTAACAAAGGTTGTCTTTCACCAGGAGTATGAACAGTGGCAGGAGAAGTTCCTCCTATCGCTATTTTCAATGTTCGAATAATTGACTCCGCAGAGACTCCGTGAAGAGAGGCTTTTTCCTTGTCAATAATGAAGTCTATCTTGTCGCGCCCGGCTTCAACTGTATCGTCAATATCCACCACAAAAGGCTCTTCGGTCATTAAACTCTTTATATGTTTTGCCCCTTTTATTATTTGATCATAAGAACGATCCGGGGAACCATATATTTCAGCTACAATTGTAGAAAGAACAGGAGGGCCTGGAGGGACCTCGACAATTTTAATCGCCGCATTGTTAGCTTTTGCAATGTTTTCAAGGTCTTTTCTCAGCCGGAGTACAATGGCGTGGCTTTGCTGTTTTCGCTTATTTTTTTCAGCAAGATTTATTCTGATGTCAGCAATGTTGCTTCCTTTTCTCAGGTAATAATGACGGACCAGACCGTTGAAATCCATTGGCGATGAATTGCCTACATAAGATACAAAACTTGTAATTTCTGGAATTTTTCTGAGATAGTCTTCAAAGGACTGTATAACATTATTGGTAGTTTCAAGTGTTGTTCCTTCCGGCATATCAAGCACAATCTGGAATTCATTTTTATTGTCAAAGGGAAGCATCTTGAGGGGCACTAATCGGAAAATTGCGAGAGCAGCAGATAATAACAGGAGAAGAACAATGGCAAATAGAAGCATATATCTTTTGCTTTTTGATTTGAGAAAAGGTGATACGATTTTGCGGTAGATTCTGCCTATCCATACATTTATACCTTTATCATTATTTGTCGAGGAGGCATCCGATTTTTTACTGGTTGTGTTTTTTAGAAGCATGTACGTTAACCATGGAACAATAGTAAGCGCACAAAGAGTTGAAAATGTTACTGTAAGGGGAACGTTTGATGCCAGTGGAGCCATGTAAGGCCCCATCATTCCTGTAATGA
>JAFCZU010000157.1 GCA_019314185.1 Deltaproteobacteria bacterium
TAGATCGAATCGGCCGCTGCAGGACTTTTCAAATATATCTCTGCGTTGTCCCGTTGGGGACCTGTGCATTCTTGTGGCCGGCAATCCTAAACGGCTACCCACTTGTCTACTTTGACACGGCGAATTATTTGCATGCCGCCTTTACGCTGGACTGCGAAAGTTACTGTCGAGGAATCGGGTATCCCATCTGGTTATGCATTGCCGGCGTTCGACTTTCCGGGTGGCTACCTGTTATAGTTCAAGCTGCGATGAATGCCGCCCTTCTCTGTGCAGTAGCACAGGTAGTCCTGGGAAACGATCGACGGCAAATATGGAAGGTTCTTGTTGCTGTTCCTGGTACGGCCCTCCTCAGCGGAGGGCCAAGGTATATGTCGTGTCTTATGGCAGACGCATTGACACCCTGAATGTTCTTGGGATTGTGCCTTTGGCTGCTCGGAACCAGCCGACGAATTCGAATCGTTGGAATGCTGCTCACAAGTGCAAGCGCGCTGGGCCACAACAGTCATCTGCCCGTCCTTCTATCCAGTGCCTCATCCAGCTGGAATAATAACTCCAATTCTTCCCCAAACTATTTTCCATTAAACCAAACCCATAAGGATGGCTGTTTCCTTTTTATGGAATTACTCCGCTTTTACTTCTATTTTTATGGCCGTTTCCTTCCATATCGCATGGTTCTCTCAGCTTATCTCCAGTGAAAACGGTTTTTCCGCCTAATTCTGCGGCCACACTGCTGATTTGACCGCCTTATTTAATCTCCTCGGATAGCTCATAATAGTCTTTAAGGAACATAGTGAGTACCATAGGTTTATATCTTCAAAATTGTAATGAGATGATAGAGCATAAGCTTTATCAAAAAAAATAGCTTCATTAGCTAATGATTTCAGGAAGGGTAGAAGTGAAGGCTCAATAAAATTTAAAACCCTTCTTTAACGATTCGATCATCATTACTATCACAGGATTTTCTTTATTAGATACTGAAGGGCGGCGATTTATGCTTTGCTGATCGAGCATTCTGAGCATACGATGCTCCTTTTTGCCCCTATATCTTTGACGCCGGCCTTGAAATTTCTATGGCCTGGGATGACAGTGCCAGCAGAACTTCCACCACCAGGTATACTCCCCTGTTTGCAGCAGATAGGACAATGACGGTATCTATCGGCAGGTAGGGCAAAAGTCCCAGGCCCAGCACAGCCTCGCGCACCCCGATACCGGCTGGTGCAAACGGGGTTACAAATCCGATGCTGAAAGCCATGGCATACAGGCCGATGACCATGAAAATCGAGCACCCCCCAGGACAAAAGGGGATAGCCAGCCAGAAAAAACCGAGCCCCAACAGGGTCCATATAACAACCTGGAGAAGAATGATCTTGAAATTCATCCTCCGGTCTGAAAATATCCGCCCAAAACGGATTTTCAGCAATTTTTTCCCCTGTAGGACCATAAGCAGCGCAACGACCGCAAAAACCGCCGCATACAAGCCGTAGGACAGGAAAAGATGCTCGATCAGGGTAAAATTGAAGATCAGCATCAAAATAATGCCGTATGCAAAAGCACATCCCACCAGCCAGGTGTTTTCAACCACGAGCGCGTCCCGGATGTTTTCCATGCTAAAGCCCCTGTCTTTATATGCAGAGGCCTTTCCGATGAAATGCCAGATATTTCCCGGAATGTATTTTCCGAGCTGCGAGATATTGTATATTCTGAAACAGGTTGGAAAATCCATATCTCTGCACGCGCTCCGGACCGCATAGCGCATGAACAGGGCCAGTAAAATTTTGGCCCCAGCAATGCACAAAAAGGAAAGAACCAGGTAAAAGATATGGATCTTCCGTATCGTCTCCCTCATCTCCTCATAGTTCCTCTGAATAAAAAAAATGATGAATATGCCGACGGAAATCAGCCACAGCCATTTTAAAACAGATACCAGTTTATTTTTCATTGCGCTTTCTTGCCAACATATCAAAAAGGAATTCAAATTGCCTATATGCCCTTCTTTGTACCTCAGGCAGCCTGTTTTTAATATTTTCGCTGATATCTCTTTTTTGCGCCAGTGCTGAAACCACCTTGTCCAGCAGCAGTTTCGGATTCTTGTTTTTGTAGTCAAAGACGAATTTGCCCAGGCCGAACTGGTCCATCACTTCCTGGTATTTATGCCCCCAGCCCATTACAACAACGGGTTTTTCCATAACAAGGCAGGAGATCATGGCGTGAAACCTGGATACGATGCCAAGGTCACAGTATTCCAGCAATGTTTTTATGCCTGCTGTATTAATATCTTTTGTCACAATCAGTAGATTGTCCGGATACTCGTTGAAAGCTGCAAGATACCTGGCGGCTTTTTCGATCACTGGCAGATCGTTGTTTCGCAGCTTCCGGCTTTTCTGCCTTGTTGCGTTGGGAAAAAGCAGCACTGCAAATCCGTTTTCCGATAAAAGCCGTATAATCTCACACAAAAGCACGGGGTAATTCCATCCTTCCCTGTGTGCTCTGGCAGCAACCACCGAGCTCGGGCAGAGTCCGATCACAGTTTGCCCCCTTTTTTTCATCTTTTCCAGCTTGTCGGCCAGCGCTTTGATATAGGCCGGGTTTTCCACGGAAAGGGCATAGTCGGGCTTGTGCAGAAAAGCAATGTCTGCTGCGCTGTCAATAATATTTCCGCAGATCTTCAGGCCCCTCAGGTTTTTTTCCGTAGCCTTTCCTCTGGCAAATATCCGGGCACAGCCTGAAAGAAAAATCCGGGCAGGTATACGAACCAGCGGGTTGCCAAAAGGCCCAAGCGCCTGAGAGAATTTCACAACCGGCGTGCCGACAGCCATGGCCGGAAAAATCGTCAACACGTTAAACGGAATGAACTTCACCCTGCCGTCCATAAAAGACACCCCGGAAATGTCGATTAACACGTCGGAGTCTTTAAGCGCGCGCACCGCCTTTGGGAAAAACGGCTTGAAAAAGCGCAATCCCATGATTTTAAATAGCCCGAGCAGGCAGGCAAAAGGGAAAATAACAAGCACCAGGTATGCGGGCGCAGCAGAGTAAATTGCGATATTCGGCATGGTGCACAACTTCCTGTCTTCTCCGGGATAATAGGAAAAAACATTGAAGGCCACATCCGGCTCATGTTCCCGTATACGGCCTATCTCTGTGCTGAGCATGGATTCTGCGCCCCGGTTGCCGGAGATGGTGGCGCCGATAATGGAAACTTTTTTCATTTCAAAGACTCCAGGCCCTTTAAAACAAGCAGATACGCCTTTAAGACCCGACGCGGCACTTTAAAGATGTATCCGGTGTATCTCTGGTTCATGCTCCATTTATAGTTAAACAAAATGATCCAGGCCGCCCAATATTCATGCCATTTCACTTTCTTGTTGTGCCTGTCCAGAATTCTCATGCCGAAACGTATTCCGGCCCTGCTTTTGGCGCTGGTATTGTTGTGGGTAGGCGCGCCTCTGGACTGGCCGTCAAACACCTCGTATATATCAGAATCCTCCAGGTGAATGTAGCCTGCATCCCGGGCGACTGACAGGACCCGTGCGCCTCTGTCGTTTTTGCATATTATGGCGTTGTATTTGATGTTCAGGTCTTTTAAATGATATGACCAGATGTCTCCCACGGAGATATCTGCATCATATGCAAAATGATCATGGCAATAGAGGCATTTTTTTTGACAGAAAAAATACAGGTTCTGATACAGTTTAAAGAAAGCCGATTTTTTTTCAACGATTTTGCCGCCGTCAAACCTAGCCAGTGAAAACCCCCGCCACAATCCGATCCTGAATCTGAAAGCATCAAGATTGCAGTCGCCCTGCGAGCGCAATTTCTCCACGACATTGTCTATAAGCTGCTCCTGCGAATTGTGGCCGCAAAAAAGCCCGACAGTGAATTGCACCTTCTTTGCCAGTTGAGGATTTTTTTGCACCTTCCTGTTCAGCAGTGTCAAATTGCAGGGAAGACCAACCACGGCCAGTTTTCCGTCAAATGCTTCGATCTGTGGCAAGGCCTCGGCGGCAAACCGTGTCAGGACATATTTGCTGTCCTGGGACATAAGCAGTTCCTCCCTGTTCCGGGCAATGAAGAATTCGGTTCTCACGCAGCGATCATCTGTTATCCGGCTTCGGCATACCAAGGCGCCGTCAATAAAGCCCATGTCCAGTGCATATGAAAGAACCGCCGTGCTCACTCCCCCGGAAGCGCTGCCGAAACGGATCCGTTCATCTATTGCGTATCCTTTAAATGCCTTCTTGTAAGAACCGACCATGTCCTGAATGTCCTGATCGGTCCACTTTTTCTTCAGGAGACTGTGAATTATTTTATTCATGCGTCAAAACCGTGATCGTCTATTTCCGGCTCTTATACTACAATTCTTCCAGAAACTGCCTGTCTCTCACTTATTTAGCTTGAATAGGCTATCTGATCATTCAACTGATATTTCACTTCGCTGCTAACCAATTGATGGTGAATAGCTGTTGGCTTCCTACGAACTCTCGATGATTCTTTCTTCAATCCTTTGACCGTTCCCTTCGATAAAACCAAATTTTTGTGACCTGCTTTGTCATTCCGTAAGGAGTTGCCTCTGGAACGCCGAAATTTCATCGAATTTTGTCACCTTGTTAAATCTCCTCTTTTTTGATAAAAATAAAACATTGTGATGATCATTAAAATGTAGGCAAAATAAAATTGAATTATATGTCGGGATATATCACCTTAAAAAGGATATGTTAGAACAATGATACAGATTGTTATTATTTTTTCAAATCATTTAAATAATCAAGTTCAATATGCTTTACCCTTAAAAGGGTTTCTTCTATCAACTTGCGATTGCAGGAAATAATATCAGCGACCAATCCAATCATAAAAATCTGGAAACCAATAATAAATAGAATAGCTGCCAGAATCAAAGACTGAATGTGACCGCTTCCATGCCCAGTGAAATAGTAGAAGAGAAAACGTGTTGATGGAATCAAACCGCCTAATACAAAAAAACAGCCGATGTAGAAAAAGATCCTCAAAGGCTTGTACATTGCATAGGTACGAATCATAGTTGTTAAAGAATAAAGCAAAAACTTTGGAATGCTTTTAAAGAGTCTAGATTCACGGGTCTTAGGATTCGTTCGGATTGGGACATTAGCAATGGCAAGATTTTTTTTGCCTGCTTGGATAATTGTTTCAATGGTATATGAAAAAGACGAAACAATATTCAGTTGCATGGCTGCTTCACGACTGAAAGCTCGAAATCCACTTACTGCATCCGGAACATTGGTTTCAGAAAGAATTCGCACTACCCGGCTTCCTATTTTTTGCATTTTTTTCTTAGATGAACTGAAATAGGGTATTTTATCGGTCTGGCGATCGCCGATAACAATATCCGCTTCACCTCTTAGTATAGGAGCAATCAGTTTGGGGATGTCTTGTCCTTTATACTGGTTGTCGCCGTCCGTACTAACGATGATATCCGCCCCAAGTCGTAAAGAAGCATCCAGGCCGACAATAAAAGTCTGAGCCAGCCCTTTGTTGCAAGTATTTTTCACAACGTGATCAGCTCCGATCTCTCTGGCAACCTCAACGGTTTTGTCCGTGCTCCCGTCATCCACAACCAATACCTCTACTTGGTCGACTCCCTCTATCTGCTTCGGAATGTCACGCACAGTCTGTGGCAAAGTCCTTTCTTCATTGTAACATGGAATTTGAACAATGAGTTTCATGATTTACCTCTGCGCAACCCTTAGAACACTTAAATAAGGGCATGATTGTCTTTGAAAAGTATTATTCTATTAGCGTCAAATAATCTAATAATTTTATCATACCATATTAATTTTAGTCAGATTATATTATAAAGCTACTTTTTTCAATAGATAATTCCCTGACCAGACCAATACATTATGCAACCATACATTAATAAGCATCTTTGTTTGGCACCCAATTCTTACGATCTATAGGGGCTATCAAAACATAGATAATGTGCAGCTCATACATAATTTTGGGGCACCTAATTAAAAAAGACAGAGCCATTGATAACCCTGTCTTTTCTTTAAGAAATATCTGGTAATGGATGCTGTCATACCCTAATTGAGCCTTATCGCTCAATTGAGGTAATATTACTATTTTTTGTCTAATCCGAATATTTCATGAACAATTTCATGGCTTTTTTATTGCGGCTGCGGTTTCCTTTCTTTTCGTTTTTTTTGAAAACAGAAGACAACATATCTTTTGAAAAATAGAAGAACAGAAGGCCAAAAACGGCTATCAATGCAAAAGGCCAAAGCCTGGAGAAGTCAATCCCTCCGGCAGAGTTACTGTCAGCAGCAGCATTAGTGCCATCTTCAGCCCTGTCATCCTTCGAGCCATCTCTATTGGCGGCATAAGCCATACCTGTTCCGGGTTCGCTTCCGGTCGAGACACCGCTATTAGCAGCATACGCAGTGCCACTGCCAGATCCGTCAGTACCGGAACCATCTTCCGTAGCGCCATCGCCATCATCACCTCCTCCTGTACCGCCATCTCCCGAGCCTCCACCGCCGGATCCGCCTCCCGAGCCATCCCCAGAACCACCGCCTGTGTCACCACCGCCCGAATCACCGCCTGCGCCATCGTCACCGGTATCACCGACAACGCCACAGTTTTCTACAAGAGCCAGAGCATTCCCTGTGCCGTCGTACGTATCCTGGATGCCTTCTCCGAGTCCAATAAGAGTGACAATCAAAACAACCGAAATAAGTGAAATTAATATCGCATACTCGATTGTAGTGGCGCCTGAATTATTGCGAAATAGGTAGAACAGTGACCGCGATGAATCTGGTAAATTCGAATTTAATTTCTTAGTTTTATTGGAAAGAAAATTTCATAACGTATTCTCTCCGGCTATTTATATAAGTGCAAAATAATTGCCGGCAAAATGATTAATCCTAATATTCACTGGAATTAAACAAAATCTAAAAACAGACTTTTTGACAGAATCAACCGGATATTCAGGATATTTTTATCCCATTTTCCAGATGAAAATGGGATAATGCAATACGTCCCAGTACCATCTACCGGAGCTACGGAACAGGTGGGGAAATTGGAAAAGCAGGATCATTGTGGATCTAAATTCCATGTTGAACAAAATCCGGAAACATT
>JAFCZU010000621.1 GCA_019314185.1 Deltaproteobacteria bacterium
TTTTTATCGAGCAAAAAAGACGTCTAATCCACAAATAGATCATTTTATACGACCAAACAGCCGTATAAAACAATTTCGTACGTAGATTAGCCGTATTATAAGACGACTATTCGGCAGTTTACTATATGCACTAAAGTAGGAGCTTTAGATGTCATCACCAATTGCATTCATTTCCTACGCATGGGAAAACGAGGCACTAAAAGGGTGGGTGAAGGATCTTGCACTACAACTAAGGCAAGATGGTGTTGAGGCTCTTCTCGATCAGTGGGAAACCGCTCCGGGAGACCAACTCACCCGTTACATGGAAGAGGGCATTTCTCGTGCCGATTTTGTTCTCATTATCTGCACTCCAGCGTACCGCAAGCGATCCTCTCGCCCTTCAGGAGGCGTTTCATACGAAGGTAGCGTTATGAACGCTGAAGTGGTGACCGGACGCTCACGACGCAAGTTCATTCCGTTGCTTCGAGGTCATGATTGGATGCAGTCCGCTCCTCCTTGGCTGCTCGGATCGTTTTATATCGATTTTAGAGGTGAGCCTTACAGCCGAAACTCTTACCAGGAACTTCTCGATACGCTTCTATACTGGCGAGAACGACCACCCGCAGTGGGCAGCGTTACAAGAGAGGTTCGGCCGCCTCGATCAATGGACCTTCCTAAGATAACATCGAAGACCGATTTGCACAGCGCCCACGACGAAAGTTGGCCATATGTTTGGAAGCAGCTTCGGGACTTAAAGCCGCATGATACAGAACTCATCGAAATGGGTCGCAGTTGGCTACTTGCCAATTCATCCACAAATGCATGGCCTTTTGTATGGCAAGACTTGGTTCAAACCGAGCCTCCCTCAGACGAATTGATCGACCTTGGACGGCGTTGGCTATATTCAAACATAGGTCACTCGGCTTGGGCTTTCGTTTGGCGCAGGCTCTCTGAGCTTAAGTCACATTCCGACGAATTAATTGAACTTGGAAAAAAGCATCTTCGTCATGGCAGGTAATTGTGAGCATAACCAGTTAGTGCAGGTGACAGCCAAGCCGTTTTGGTGCAAGGTTGGCAAATTCAAAATTGATCGTTTTTAAAAGTTAGTGGAAGCCCTGGCTGCCCCTGACTTCTCCGTTAGTCGCATTGGAGCTAAACAAATGAATGAGTTAATAACAGACATACTTGCAATGATAGGTGGCGCAGGTGTCATCCTCTTTGGGCTGTCAAAATTTGTAGGAACTATTTGGCAAAATCGAATCAAAGAGAAAGAACGTAGAGGCACTGAAGAATCTCTCGAATTAGACCGTCAAAGTTATGCAAATAGACGAGTTCAAGCTGATAAGTATGCCAACTCACAATATGATGTATATATAGAGTTATGGCAAAGCCTACAAGGGATGCGATTAGCAGTTGACACACTATGGGAAAACGCAAATAAAAACAACATAATAGCGCTTTCAAAAGTTTTACAGGATTTACGATTCAAAATTGATAATTGGTCTATCTTTTTTGAAGGTGACCATATCATTGAGATTAACCGATTATTAAACATTTTAGAAAAATTTAATGCTGGAAAATCAGATTTGGTTAGAATTCGTTACAATCAAAATGTTCCAAGATATTTTGTTCACGAATTGGAAGAGCGTGTAATTTCGAAGAATAAGAATTATAAACTAGAATTCGAATCAGTAGTAGAAAAGATGAGGGTATCCTTTCAAAAAAGATTGTCACAAATTAACTAATTTTGCCTATCGGGATAGGGACGCCGGAGCAGCCGACAAGGCTGCAATCCAGTTGGTGAAAGTCCAACAGTGTCAGTCGCTCGTGTCGGACACGTAGTGATGCCACATCTCGGGGCAGGTAACCAACCGAGCTATGCGTGGTGTAAAGGGCTTGGCCGCCCTGAAGACTCAGTGCTTCAGCGGTGGGTGCAACCTGGGGGCCTAGCGAGCGTGGAAGCCTAAACATTAGCGAATGACTGCAGCCCCGAAATAGTCCCCCCTGTTGAAGTTGCATTGCAGGGATAGTTTGGTGTGCCGAACTTGTGGTGTCTGAGGTGAGGCCGTTGTCTTCTGGGAAGAAGCGA
>JAFCZU010000622.1 GCA_019314185.1 Deltaproteobacteria bacterium
CTTCCGTCAGGTCCTTTCCCTTGCCTGCACCGCTAAAACTGGGTGAAGGCTTGTGGCTGGCTTTCCCAACCCCTGAGTACTATGCCTGATAAGACACCCCGATGGCATATAGCCGCCTTACGACAACCCACCTCGTGATCATCCACGCCAGGAGCACAACGGGGCTTCCCGAGTTCTACAGCGTATCTCTTCATGCATGCCACGGCCTGATGACTCCGGCGAATCTCCACATTCTTACCAATATCGAATGCTTCTGTGTTGCCTTCGGTGTACGTTAAAACCCTCGGCATCCGCAATTGTAATTTCGAAGCTGTACCAGCACTTCAGGGTGCGCGACCACCCCTGCGGCCTACAAAATGCTCTGCCTACGCTTAACCCATCTTGTTCGCTGTATTCATTCATACAACTCCGCCATGGGCCCAAGGCTCGATACGGGTGGGTGGCTGACCCTTACAGAAAATCATTGCTGATTCCCCTCCCGACAGGGACTTTCACCCTGTAAGATACGCCAAGCTTTGCTCGGCGCGATAACGAAGAAGTCAGCAGATGGTGTGATGTGAAGCAAACTCTGAACCAGTAGACTACAAAGTTCGATAGCAGTTTAAATGAATCAGGATAGTCAGGTCTTATTTATTAACTATTTGTCGAATAATACAACACAGTCATTCTACAGCCCTGTGATTAAAGGTTACGCTGCACCAAGTAATCGTTCATGATTCTGTAGTCGGGCTCATTTTTAATTGTTGGGTCTGCATGTATTATCCGGTTTAAAACATTGCGGAACTTTTCAGTTGGCCATTGATATTCTGCAGTGAACACTTTAGCAAGCAATCGAAAAACCGCTTTTGGCTGCTGGTCTGGTAGACCCTTCGCATCAAGATGGGTTAACAAAAAGGAGAGATCAGAGAACGGTTTAATGAAAGGCCAGAGAAATTCAAGAGCTTCTTCAAAAGTATCATCCAACTTTATTGCCATCAAAGAAAAATGTTCAGACGATTTATCGGAAACAAACTCCGCAGCTTTAGGCCAGGCTCTTTTCATGAAGGGCTGAACCCGGTTTCTCCAATAATTATTAGCGCTTTTTGAATCTCCACTAATGCTACGCCAGAAAAATTTTGCGACATATACTAAACCATCTGTCCCTACATTAACTAACACATTGTGTTGCTCTTTTGCCGTGTACAAATCGAAGTGCTCCAAACAGACAACAGTGAATAACTGTATCAGCCTTTCTGCCGAGGCTTCTATTTGGTCTACATGCTTAACCGCGTTTACTAAGTGATTTTTTAGGGCAATGGCCAAATCGGCTGAGATACGTGGGCTCCACAGGTACCCTTGCCAAATCAATGCAGCAAGCTCTGAGCCTTCCCAATCAAACAAAGGAATGAGATTCTCCTCTGCCCATCCAGGATCTATCGCATGAAAGTAATGTAAACGGGAAGCGAGGATTATTTTTCCTGCAATCGATGCTTGAGTCTCAGATGAGATAAGCTGATTTACACCCTCCTGCAGAGGTCCATCCGGGATACCTTCGTCAACCTTCAATCCGCAGGCACTAAACCTATCTATCAGCGCTTCAGTAATAATGCCTACTGGATGATTGATAGCGTAGTCAACAGCCTTACTAATTGGCTCTTCACGATCCGAAACATTATGCAGAAGTGATTCAAAAATAACCCAAAAATAATGCTCTTCGGGTACCCCACATTCAATTGACGAAATATTTTTCTTAGTCCAGTGTGCTACAGGCCATCCCACCTCACGATAAAATTCCGGCACTGCGTTATTGAGTAATGGCGCAATTTCTCCCCAAGTATTCTCATCACTGTCTGCAAGTCCTACCAGGCCCGCATGCCAAATACTCCTGTCCCAATTGCCGCTGACAGCCAAATGATTTAAAACTTCAATAGCTTTTCCCCGGTTGTCTTTGCAGCCAACTCTAAAGAGATCAATCCTGCCTTCGCCAAATTGCCGGTCTTCCTGGGATAAATATTCGACAAGATCTGAAACTTCTTTTTCAAATAGTTCATCTAATGTTATATCATCACGACCCTGACCCGATCCA
>JAFCZU010000623.1 GCA_019314185.1 Deltaproteobacteria bacterium
CACGGTTCATTACATGATACCATGCTCCGGGATATTCTATTCTAAGTGGACGTGACATATTGTAACATATAACATTTTATCTTCCATGGGTCAATAGTAGACTTGACCCCATTTCTACCTGACCCCATTTCTACCTTTTATACACGAAATATGCCTGTTGTTGGTAAATGGGATACATATGGCGCTCCTATTCGTAGCGTACAGATTACAAAGGGCATGGACTTATTTAGTGATCCAGTTGTTGTTTTGGATGTAACAAACATGTGGTACAAAGTTACTGATTGAGTTTTTCGTATATCCATTCACGCATTGTTCGTTTTATTAAATATTGCGCTTTTGCAAGCGACAATGTTTTTTTAGGAGTGTTGCTTTTTATGTACCCATGTCGTGCGAAGTCACCAGTTACAGAACTATTATTTGCAGAGGCTGTTAAGGCGTCAAACTCTCCACCAGACATGCCACCAGCATCTTCTTGTATAACTTCATGTATTTTACATAGGGTGCCCCAATCAAGACCATGGCTAAATAACCTAAACGCTTTTGCCACAGCTTTATCCTTGAGTGCCAAAGAGATTGTTTTTGAAGCGTCGGGTTCACCACCCCGTATACCAGGAAGAACAGCCTCCATCTTGCCAACATTTCCCAGAATTTGTTGTTTGCCGGAGGTATCTTCGTAATGAACTTTAACCAAAGAAACATGGTTTAATATGATACCTTCTATTATGACGGCACCATTAATTATATCGAGAAATTCTGTGATCCTGCGCCACGCCTCCCATATATTGTCTGTATTTAGTAGGTCAATCTCACCAGGGATAACAGACCGTGTTTTAATGACAATGTGGGCATCTTCAATATCAACGGTGGAATCAATTTTACTTAAAGCTTTCTTTAAAGTTTCTGCATCTTTCTCGGTATTTTTAAGATGTATGAAGAGTTTCATTGCTGATTGTTTTTATTGTATTGAGCTGTGCGGCGAGGGAACCGAGTCCGCCACCAGCGAATGGTTCGGCGCTTAATTCTCGGGATTTATAGGTAGATAAATCTCCTTAAGCATCTCAATGATTTTGTGTTTATCCAATAGGTTAATTCTCCAATGATAGCGTTCCGCATCTCCAAGAGCCCTATCTGTGAATTCTGATGTAGTAGCAACAATACCCATATGTGCTTTGTGCGCTTCTAGAACGCCCGCTAGCTCCCTAATCGGTTTAGCAGATATCTTATTTTTGCTGGTCTTGCACTGTATTACTATTGTTAACCTTCCCGAAGGAAAATTGCGTTCAACAGCAAGAAGATCAATGCCTCCGTCCGCTTGATTCCAACCTCCAATCCTTTCTGTGGAAAATCCATGATTCTTGTATATCGAGTAGATGACTTGTTCAAAGGCATTTGGATGCAACTTATCCAGCACTCTTGGGTTATTAGCAATATCCGCCATGAGCTCTTCGTTTACGGATTTGATAATTGGTACTGCGTCAGAATTGAGAACAAGCCTAGAATCAAGATCCATCAAGAGCTCCTGGGCTGTATCACTGGCCCAAATATCACTCAAATAGCACTCGCGAAGAATCCACCCATCCGCAGAATAACCAGGCATGTACATATCAACTAAAAACGCCCAATCTTCATCCTTTTCTGGATCTCTGTCAGTTTCCCAAGCATCTACAATTATACCATTCGCATCATAGCAGAAATTGCGTTCTCCAATGACTATTGTTCCGGGCTTGAGTGCTGGGGTGTCTTTGTCAATTAAATATGACCGCTTAGGATACTCCATCATCAATCTCCTGTCAGCCGAACTTTGATATGGCGGGCCTAAAAACCCGATTTATTTTCGTGCATTATTGCATGCGAAAAAGAAAAATAGGGCAATTTTGCACGATAAAACCCTCAGTAGGGGGTTTTATCGTGCGATTTTGCCCTATAAAAATTATTGACATTATGACTGTATGTCGAATTCGTTGCCATTTGTCGAAACCTTTTATCGGACTTCGGCTACAGCCACCACATAGTTTTTACCATAATTTTTGGCAAACGATTTATAAAAATCTGTCAGCTATTCA
>JAFCZU010000158.1 GCA_019314185.1 Deltaproteobacteria bacterium
GAATGTGGTGCCTTTGCCGGGGTTGCTGTCAACAGAAATGGCACCATTATGATTTTTAACAATACCGAGAACCACGGACAGGCCCATGCCTGAACCTTTTCCAACTTCCTTGGTGGTAAAGTAGGGGTCAAATATCCGTTCAATGATTTCAGGGTCTATTCCCGGGCCTGTATCACTTACCGTTACCTTGACATGCTTACCGCTTTTCAAGTCAGGATAGTCTTTTGCCGAATTATCGTCCAAAATCACCTTTTCCATATTGACTGTAAGATTTCCGCCGGTTTGTTCCATAGCCTGGGAAGCGTTGATGCACAGGTTCATCATGACCTGGTTGATCTGGGTTGGGTCTGCAAGAATAGTTTCATCCGTGGCTTGAATATCCTGCTGAATATCTATGGTGGTTGGAATCGTTGATCGCAAAAACTTGAGTGCATCTTTAATGACGAAGGCAATTTCTATGGGTTGCAGTTTCTGGTCGGTCTTACGGCTGAAGCTGAGGAGCTGCTTGACAATCTTTGATGCCCTTAGGCTGGCTGTTTTGATCTCTTCAAGGTTGGAATGAGCTGGGTTCCATTCCGGAACATCATCTAAAGCCAGTTCCGTGTTTCCAATAATAATACCCCATCATCTAAAGCCAGTTCCGTGTTTCCAATAATAATACCCAGAATATTGTTGAAATCATGGGCAACGCCGCCGGTCAGGGTGCCGATGGATTCCATTTTTTGCGATTGTCGAAGGTTCTCTTCCATCGTTTTTATTTCAGTAATGTCATGAAAAATTGTCAATTTTGAAACCGTACCATCGGTATGGGATATGGGTGAGCTAGTGACCGAATAATAGCGGTTGTCCTTCGGGTTGGCCACTTCATACTCGACATGCTCTTTTTGTTGAACCTGATCAAATACACACCAGGAGCATTTTTCATCCGTGTCATATATGGCTTTATGGCAAAGTTCACCTGACGCATCTCTACCGACCCTGTCAATCATGGCCGGGTTCATATATTCAATTCGAAACTCAGAGGAACTAATGTAAGCGGCGTCTTTCATGGATTCCATCATTGAACGGTATTTTTCCTCGCTTTCCCGAAGGGCTTCCTCTGTCTGCTTGCGTTCGGTGATATCATCATAAACGGCAACTATTTCACCTGATGGCAATTTATATATATAGTTTTCTCTCCAGCCTGTGACCCTTTCGTCCTTGTATAATGAGACAGGGTGATCCTCTGGCTTGCCGGTCTCCCAGACTCTCTTAAAAACATCAAAAAGGCCAAATTCCTTGACTCCCGGAAAAATCTCAAGGACACTTTTACCTAAAAGATTTTCTTTTTTAACATTTTCAATCCGTTCCCCGGCCCGGTTAAAATCTTTAAAGATAAAATCATTTCCGTTATCTTTTGCTTCATAAATCGCAACGCCGCTACTCATATAATTGAACAACTCTTTGAACCTAAATTCGCTGGCTTTTATCTCCGCCTCTTTCCCCTTGAGATCAGTGATGTCCTCATAGGTACCGAGGATACCTGTAATGTTGCCCTCCGCGTCTCGCACCGGCACTTTGTTTGATTTGGCCCATGCGTTGATGCCGTCAGCTCGGAGATAAGGCTCGATAATGTCGTATTCTGGAATGCCTGATTCCATAACCCTGCTATCGTCTTCCCGAAACGAATCCGCCTGCTCTCTTTTCCACGGAAGATCGTAGTCGCTCTTTCCTACAACCTCCTCCAAGGACTTTAGTCTTGTCGCCGCCAGCCAGGTGCGGTTGCCGCCGAGGTAAACTGAATCGCGATCTTTCCAAAAGACTGCAGATGGGATTGAGTCCAATACAGTCTGCAGCATATTCCGTGAATCCCGTAGCGCTTCCTCCGCCTGCTTGTGAACTGTGATGTCAATCTGTGTTCCGAAGAAGTTAAGTGGTTTGCCTTCCGCATCCCGTATTACCTTGCCCTCGCAGTGGATCCAGCCTATTTCTCCGTTGGGACGCACAAATCGGAAATCAACATCGTAGTGTTTGTCGTTATTCAGTGCAGCATCTACCTGCTCTTGGACAAACCCTAAGTCCTCCGGATGGACTATACTCCGGAACTTCTCATATGTTGGCACGAACTCCTGTGGCCTGAATCCATAGATGCGATAGCACTCATCGGACCACTGCAAATTGCCAGTCACAACGTTAAGGCTCCAAGAGCCAAGCTTGCCCACCCGTTGTGCCTCTTTCAGGAACCTCTCACTCTCCCGCAGCGCTTCCTCGGTCTGCTTGCGTTCCTCTTCGAGCTTCTTTCGGTCCGTGATGTCTATATGTGTTCCACTCATGCGGAGTGGCCGTCCTTCATCATCTCGCTGAACAATTTTGGCATGATCAAAAATCCACCGATAACCCCCATCCTTTGTAAGCATTCGGTATTCCATTCGATGGAAATCTGTACGCCCCTCCAAGTGAGCATTAATTGAAGCCCAGGCAGCATCACGATCATCTGGGTGGATAAATTTTGTCCATGTTTTTGTTGACTTTTCAAATTCCTTGATCGTTTCATAACCAAGTATTTGGGCCCAGCGATCATTACGTTGAACTTCGCCAGTATCGATATTCCAGTCCCAGAATCCTTGTTGACTTCCTTCAAGAACCATTTGCAAGCGTTCTTCGCTTAGGAGCAATCTTTTGTCTTTCATAGTTACCACCTTTTTAGACCGAATAGCACCGCAGAACAAAGGAGAACAGGATCGTTATTCCTGTTGTCTCCATTAATCATGCCGAACATTTATATTATACGGCTGCATGTTTATAGTAGCCGGTAGTTAGTTTGAAGCAGTTTCCCTAATTAGAAATAACACAGCAAAAGAATAATTATTTGAAGAATATCAGATTATTATACTAAATTGCACCAACAGCCAACTATTTACATAATTGTAAGAATTGCATCTTTTCCAGCCTCTATTTATTATTATATTGCAGCCGGATAATTTTCATATTCAATTATTTCCAAAAGAACCCGAGGACTTCTTGCCATAGTCCACGGTATAAATGGCCAGATAAATAGTCCGGAATAAAACCGATAGTCTTCATTCCAAGGCATTAAGGAAGATACCAGATGTTGTGGTGGATCTATTTATCTTGGAATCTGTGCTTTCTTGCCAATATTGCCGTCATCATCAAACCAGTTAAAATGCAGATATCATATTTTTGTCAAGTCAAGTCCGTCCTGTGATAGTTAAAATTCCACATCAGAGATAATAACAACATTACTGATGTGAGTAGTAAGGGTTTCTTTCTTAGCAGGATTTCGGATCTGAACAACACCATCTTGAAGGACTGTCACATCGACATTTTCCAATAAACTTCCTGCTTCACCACGTTTCCATAGGAGCAATACATTTGTTTTTTGGGGAAATTGTTTTTTACCATTACTCATATGGTATTCCTTCATATCGAGCAACCTGGCTATAAATGAGTCAGTTCAAGTCCTTCCCTCTACAAACCAAACCCCACCACATCACTCAACAAGCTCAAGCACATATCTTTTTCCAGCACCTCCAGAAGCTGCACTTAAAACAGTCCTAATGGCATTAACTGTTCTGCCCTTTTTACCGATGACCTTGCCCATATCACTCTTAGCAACTCTGAGTTCCAATACAGTTGTTTGGCTACCTTCAATTTCAGTAATCTGTACCTGTTCCGGGTCGTCTACCAGTGCTTTTACGATTTTGATTAGAAGATCTTTCATGGGTTTGGTTTCCTATCTGGACAATGTCAAAGCAAGTTTCAATAATTAATGATGAAAACCTCAGCTATTCATTTGTAATATTTTCTCTCTCACTATTTTCAGGCAACTCATCATCGTCTTTAGTTTTATCAACTCTTTTATTGCCATTTTTATCTTTTAAAACGAAATAAAATATCCCACCTATAGTTAACACAAAGAGATACTGAATAAATAACATTCCTATCTTAACTGAATAAATATTACCCGGTGAGATAAAAATGAGAGAATAACATTGAAACAAACTCGTCCCACGACGTTGCACATGCCAAGGTGGAAATAACAACATCAAGAAAAGAACTACAGAAACTATTATCAATATTATTTTTTGATTTTTATTCATTATAAGCCTCCTTCCTTCCTTTTTGCACGCAAATATTCAATAAAATGAAGAATGGTAAGCAATAATGTAGCAACAGAGAAAAACCACCAAACATACATATTAAATTTGTTTTTAAAATATTCGGGATCACCGCTGTATCGAATTTTAGCAGCAGCAAGCTCACTCCTTCGTGCTGTAAGTTCAGTGTTTAATCGAGACAAGTATATACTAATTTGTTTTTTATCTTTAGGAGAGGTGGTGGTTGCTAACTGGCTCTGAAGGTCAATCGATTGCAGCTCTAAATCATCAACTCTTTCATGTGCCCTTTCATAAACTCGCAAAGGACTCGAATGCCAGCCTATTAAAAAACATAGAATTGAAATCGATATGAAGAGAAAAGACCTTGCTATATGATCTTTGCCTTTACGTTTAGAATAGACCGAAAGGCAGGTAAAACCAATTATTACAATTTCATACGTTAATAACGAATTACCCGTTTCTTTTCCAAAATAAGCTCGCTGATATTCACCACCAAATCCTAATAATAAAAAAATAACGCATACACATATGATTATAGTTATGGTATTTATAATTTTTCTCATAAATCTAATGACAATTAAAATTAGTTATTAAACAGAATTTTACTCAAGTTAATGGTGAGAGCTTCACCTATTTATAAGTTTCCTCTTTTAATCTCTTTGCGGATAAAAGCATTAAAGGTAGATGAATCTTCAATTTCTTTCTTAAACTCGTCTTTGTCAATATGCTCCCTTTTTTCGATATATCTGTTTACTCTATCCTTTAATTCCCTCGGTAATACCTTATCGTCACCGATTGGCTGAGATGGATCATCAGGATCACCATACATCGGGTGAAATTTCTTAACTTTATTTGCTGCTTCTTTTTCGTTAAACCTATCCTCTTCTCTAAGTTTAATGAATAGAGAAAGCTGAAACAAGTCATCAACCTTTAACATCATCCTTCTTTCAAGATCATGCATGTTCCAAAACCATCTTACATCTTCGTCTATAACACCTTCAGCCCTCTTCTTTGCCAGCATAGACTTAAAATGAGGATTAGTAGATTCTTCTTCTAAAAGAAGATCACCGAAATTTTGGGGCAAATTTGAAGTGCGATCTTTTACAGACTCTTCTTTAGCCTGTTTAAGCATATCTCGGAATGTACTTTTAGCTTGAGGAATCGGCATACCCATCATATTTTGAAACATTGGTACGTATTGATTTTCCAGTTCGCTATCAATTTCCGATGTTTCTGACCCAAACAATTTTGAAAAGAATCCCATATTATTACCCCTCCCCTAATCACAATTCTACCTCTCTTTGAGAGATGAAGAAAAGATATAGAAATTAATTTTGATTTTGGGAATATCTTGCCAAGAGCACAGACAAAAACGCCTCAATTTAAAGTGCATATATCGTATTTTTTACAAAAATGCAAAAAAGGCAAAGCCCGAAAATGAGATTTACCGTTCTGATATCCGAAAACACAATGTTTTTAAAATTATACCACGCTGTGTTCTATTGCAGATAGTTGTAATCAGACGGTTTTTATATGAATTGGATATGTTATAAATATTTTAGTACCTTTCATCAGGCGTGAGTGAATCGTTATTTGGCCTCCAAGCAGGTTGACCCTTTCTTTCATGCTTCGAATGCCCAACCGTTTCTCTTTATCTAACGCGAGTTCCCGCGCCTTTACATCAAAACCTTTGCCGTTGTCTTCAATGCGAAGGATGATATTCGGGGACGCTCCCATCAGTTTGATGGTCGCCTGTGTGGCATCGGCATGTTTGCGGATATTGTTCAGGCCTTCTTGAACTAAACGGTAAAGATGGATTTCAGTATTAGAATCAAAATTTAACTTTTGTATACCGGCCGATTGAAAGTCAACTTTCACTCCACTATTTTCAGAAAACTCTTCACAATATATCAGAAGTGCCTTTATAAGGCCCATTTCATCAAGAAGAGGCGGGCGTAAATCATAGGCCAGATTCCGAACGGCTGTAATTGTTTGGTCGATTAGATTCAAATATTTTGCCATCTTCACCTTTAATTCATGAGATATTGCTGGTTGATCATAGAAAAGCATGTCACAGTCGATTTTCAGCGTAGAAAGGTTTTGGGCGATGCTGTCATGCAACTCACAGGAAATCATCTGCCGCTCACGTTCCTGGGCCTGCATCAGCATTTGAGAAAGGTTGCGAACAAGATCTTCGGCCTGCTTGCGCTCGGTAATATCCATCGCCGCCACAATAACACCTTTAGATAGATCAGACGGATCGAGTGCGCTTCCCTTAAGATAGCAGTGAATTTCCTTGCCATCCTTGGTAACCCACCGTGTCTCCAAATGTCCTGCTCCCTTCTCATCAAATTCGGAGTAAAACTCGCGACCTACACGTTCATACTCTTTAACATCCGGATAAAGCACTTCGGTGCTTTTCCCTAACAGGAAACCTTTTTCGTAGCCCCAGATGCGGTACATGGCACTGTTGGCCCAACCTAACACCCGATTATGGACCAAGCCAATCCCCACCGGAGAAGTGGCAAGGATTGCTTTCATGATCTGCTCCCTCTCCAGCAGCGCATCCTCTGCACGCTTCCGTTCCGTAATGTCTCTGATTACTCCGCAGACCACTTTCCGATTTCTCATCGTAAATGTACTGGCGGTTATTTCTACGGGGAATATAGTACCATCTTTTTTCTTGTGGTAACGAACGGGAATTCTTACCAGCTTTCCCTCAAGCGTTTGCCTGATGGAGGTATCGGAATTCTCTGGCTCTTCTGTGATGTTTTGATGCCTTAACTTTAAGAATTCTTCCCGACTATAACCATAGAGACTCAATGCAGCTTCATTGACATTTATAAACTGCCGGGTTTCCGCGTCAAAGAGCATAATCGCATCTGTTACGGTTTGGAAAAGCTTTTTCAGCTCCTCGTTAGTCTCTACCAGTTCGGAAGTTCGCTCTTTAACCCGCTGCTCCAGCTTGTGGTGAGCGTTGCGCAGCTCTTCTTCAGCCTGCTTGCGTTCAGTTATGTCCAATGTCAACTCAATCGCGCCCAAAATTTTGCCGTTTGCATCCTGCACGGGATAGCCCCGGATAAACCAGGCTCTACCGTCAGGCGTGTATTTTTCTATCTCTTCGGATTGACCCGTTTTTATGGCTTTCCTGAGTGGACAATCCGGACAAGGATCGTTGCGCTGCGGCCATATCTCATAACAAAATCTACCTAATAGTTGCTCTCGTGTCAAATTCACTGATTCACAGGCAGCCCGGTTGGCCCATAGAATTCTCATTTCAGTGTCTTGATATATAACATGCTCTACAAGGCTCTTGAGAATTATCTCTTTTTCTTGTTCAAACTCCTGTAGAGGTTCCTCCGCCTTCTTGCGCTCAAGAGCTGCTTTTTCGAGTTCTTTAACCCTTTGTTCCAATTCTTGACGGTTTCGTAAAAAGTCAGAACTGATTCAGGCGGCAGCTATGAGCATAATTTCACAACTCGCCACGAATTAGTTAAAACGTTTTTCAGGTGACTTAAAGTAGTCATAAA